>JAVEES010000372.1 GCA_030840285.1 Pseudonocardiales bacterium | reverse complement strand
CTTCACCGCAGGAAGTCTGGCCTGTGGTTTCGCTCCGAACATCTGGACGCTGGTGGCCTGCCGGGTCGTCCAGGCCATCGGTGCCGCCTCCCAGGTGTCGAACACTACGGCGTTGCTGACCGACGCCTTTCCGGCCGCGGCACTGTCGGCAGGGCTCGGAATCAATATCACCATCGTCGCGGGTTCGCAGGTGCTCGGCCCGCTGGTCGGCGGGATCATCGCCAACCAGGCAGGCTGGCAGTGGATCTTCTGGTTCAACGTGCCGGTCGGGATCATCGGTGTCGCCTGGGCAGCGCACACCCTGCGGCGGATACCGGCTCGAAAGACCCGAGAGTCCTTTGACGGCGTCGGGGCAGCTTTGTCATTTCTGATCCTGTCAGCGGCCGTCCTGTTCGTTCAAGAGGGCGGTCGGTCGGGCTGGACCAGTCCAGGAATTCTGATCTGCGGAGTCTTCTGCGTCCTGGCCATGCCGGTCTTCATCATGCTCGAGCAGCGCCGCAGGCATCCGATGCTCGACCTCTCGCTCTTCAACGACACCGAGCGCGCGATTGCCTACGTCACCGCATTCATCCTCTCGATGGCGCGGACCGGGGTGGCCCTGCTCGCCGGCTTGTTCGTGCAGGCTGCCCGAGGCAGCGATCCCTTTCACGCCGGACTCCAGGTGCTGCCGATCGCAGTCGGCATGATGGTCGCTTCTCCGTTGGCCGGCTGGCTGGCGATGCGCTGGTCGGCCCGCCTGGTCTCGACCGGCGGCATCGTCATGACCGGAATCAGCTTGTGTTACCTGGCAATCTGGCTTCAGCCGGGCTTGTCCTCGGTGGCCTTCGGCATTGCCTTGTTCGGCGTCGGTTTCGGATCCGGCATCTTCTTCACGCCCAATACCGGTTCGATCATGTCCGGTGTCGACCCAGCCCGCCGCGGGGTTGCCAACGGCATCCGATCCACCATGCAGAACACGGGCTTCCTTATCGGTACCGCGATCAGCCTCGTGCTGATCACCTCGCCGCTGCGGCCGCACGAGCGTTCCGAGGTCTACGCGGGCACCCTGTCCCGGCTAGGCGCTCCAGAGCTGGCGAGCCTGACCACGGGCTACCACCACGCCTTCTTTGCCCTGGCCGGCGTTACCGCAATCGGAGCGATGCTCTCGCTGCTGCGCAATCCACCGCCGACCGGCACTATGAAGCCGACCGAGACTGCGAACCCGACCGATACTGCGGAGCTGACCGAGGCTACGGAGCTGACCGAGGCTACGAAGCCGAGGCCGAGCCGTCCAGAGTCCGTCGGGGCACTCCCAGCAGATTGACGATCGCCGCCGCGAGCAGCAAGAGGCCCGCCACACTCATCGCCGTCCGGGCACCGTAACCACCGTAGACCCAGCTCAGTGCGCTGGGCCCGATAAGCGCTCCCAGGTCGACGAAGAACCGATAGCCACCGAGCACCATGGCGCGCCGAGGGCCTGAAACCAGATCGGACAGCAACGCGGTTTGAGAGCTGGAGAAGAAGTCGCCGGTGCCGACGAGCATCGCCGCGAGGATGAACGTCAGGTAGCTGGTGGCCAGGATCGGGAAGATGAAGTCGCCGATCGACAGCATCAGCAGGCCGGCGACCACGATCTTCTTGCGGCCGATCCGGTCACCGAGGGCCGCGCCCGGGATGGTGACCGCGATGCCGACCAGGGACATCAGCGTCACCCCGGTTGCGGTCTGTACCGGATTGAGATGCACATCGGCCTCGGCGAACAAGGGCAGCACGGTGTTGCGGAAACCATGCCGGTTCACCATGTTCGCAACGACGCCGAAGAAGATGGCTCCGAATGCGATGGTGCTCGCTGAGGTAAGGGCGGCGCGACGGCTCACGCTGCGGGTGTCGCCGGCCGAGGCCGGCTTGGTCTCAGCGGAGCTCTTTGCGGCGGCGCTGATGCTGCCCAGCAGGGGTGCGAGCGTCAGGCCACTGAGCAGCGAGGCCACCACGGCGACACCGTAGGCCGAGCGCCAGCCAAAGGCACTTCCGACCGCACCGCCGACCAGCGGGTAGATCGCGATGCCAAGATTGTTCGCCATTTGGTACAGGCTCATGACCCGGCCTCGAATCGCCGGCGGCGCAATATCGCTGAGGCCGGACAGTACGACGGTCGCCAGCAACCCCGCTCCCACACCGGAGCCGACCCGCGAGGCGATCAAGAGTCCGAAGTTCGGCGCGAAGATGCCGGCCGCGGAGGACCCGGCATTAAGGGCGACACCGAGGATGACGACCCGCCGTGGGCCCATTCGCGAGGTCATCGCACCCGATGGCAGATCGACGATCAGCCGAGCCAGCCCGTAGGCCGAAACGAAGGCGCCGATAGCAGAGGCGGACTGCCCCATCCCGTGCTGAATAGCGGGCAGCAAGGGCGTGAACAGATTGTTCGAGGCTACTGAGAGGAACAGTCCGATGAACAACAGCCTGGCCTGCGGTGGCATCTTGGGTCGGACGTCAGTCCTTGCCGTGCCACCGGAGTTATTCGTTGCACCGGCGGTACCGGTTACTCCACCCAAGGCAAAACTTTCCTTGTCCGGACACGGCAGATCGGACCGGGCAGCCCCTGCTACCCGGCCCGATGCCGCATCGAGCCCGACCGCGCGACTGTGTTAGGCGGTGGGCACCTCGTCGGCCCGGACGCCGTTACTCCCCACGCTGTCCGGGTCTTGGTCACCTGAACCGTGCTGGTGATCCTGGTCCTCCATGACCAGGCGCAGCACGTGATCCCTCAGTTCTGCCGCACGACGGTTGTCCAGCAGACCCTGCCGGCGCAGTCGCGGCCGAGGTAGGTCGACAGTGACGACCTCCTTGACCGTGCCGGGCGAGGCCGACATCACCGCGATCCGGTCGGAGAGGAATACCGCCTCGTCCACATCGTGGGTGACGAACACCGTCGTGGTGTTCGACTCCGACACGATGAGGGCGAGTTCTTCCTGCAGGCGCAACCTGGTGAAGGCATCCAGCGCACCGAACGGCTCGTCCATCAGCAGCAGCGACGGTGCGCTGACCAATGCCCGTGCCAAGCCGGCCCGCTGCTTCATGCCGCCGGACAGTTGACGAGGGTAGTAGTCGGCGAACTTGGTCAGCCCCACCAACTCCAGCTGCTCGTGGACGCGACTGCGGGCATCGCTCTTGGACAGCGACTTGGAGATCTCGTTCAACCCCATAGCCACGTTCTCGCGCACCGATCGCCACGGCATCAACGCCGCGTCCTGGAACACGAAGCCGAGCCGCTTCGGAACCCCGCGTACCGGGTCGCCGTCGATCGTGATCGACCCGGTGCTGTAAGGCGCCAGGCCACCGATCATGCGGATCAGGCTCGTCTTGCCGCAGCCGGAAGCGCCGACCAGGCTCACGAACTCGCCCGACTGCACACTCAGGTTGACGTCGCGCAGCGCCACGTTCGCCGAACCTCGGCGCTGCCCGTAACGCTTGCCAACCGCGGCGACGTCGATCGCCGCGCCGGCCCGTACTGCTGTCATATCGATACCTCTGGTCGCAGATTCACTGGTGAATGCTGGTGGAAACTATCCCTTGGCTTGCTTGGCAAAGCTGTCATCGACCCACTGCGAGACCGGAACGGTGTCCTTCAGCGCGCCTGCCTGCTTGAATAGCTGCTGCTGGGCATCGAGCAGGCTCGGATCCAGGATCGAGCCGACCGGGTAGGCGTTGGCGGCACGTAGCTGGTCGAACTGCTGTCCCATCTGCGCCTTGTCCGCCGCCGGGTCGATGGCTGATGCCTCTTGGATCACCGCGTCCTTGTTGGCCGGATCGTTGAACCAGCTGAACGAGTCGAGAAGCGCCTTGTTGAACGCAACGGCCAGATCTTTGTTCTTGGACAACCAGTCCGGCGTCGCGAAGACGTTGTCGTCGTACAGGTTCGAGGCTTCCTTGGTGTAGTCGAAGAGGGTCTTGAATCCCTTCGGCGCCAGCTTGAGCTCCGCGGCGTGGCTGAGCATCGTGGCATCCACCCGGCCGGCCACTAGCGCGGGCAGCCGTGCGCTCTGGCCGCCGACCGCGATGATGTCGACGTCCTTGGCGGTCAAGCCTGCCTTCTGGACGACCAGCAGGGCCTGTGCGTAGTTGACGCCTGTCGTGTCCTGCACGCCGATCTTCTTGCCCTTGAGGTCAGCCAGGGTGTTGATCCCGCTCTTTGCCAGGAAGACATAGTCCTGGCGAGGCTGGGCGAGCGCGAAGTCCGTCATCTTGATGCCGGACAGCACCGCACTGACTCCACCGGCCACGGCCTCGGAGTAGGCGTCGATGTTGCCGTTGGTGAGCTGAGTGATCGCGATGTTGGTGCTGCTGGCGTTCCACTTGACGGAGGCGTTCACGCCCTGCGCCTTGAGCTCATTGATCGCGTGCACCTCGACCACCTTGTTGGCGTTCGCGGTGCTCTGCAGCATCATGATGAAACGGGCGCCCTTGATACCGCCCGAACTCTGGCTCGACTTGGCACCGCTGCTGCTGGAGCAGGCAGTGGCCGTCAGGGCGATCGCCACGGTTGCGGCGGCGATCGCGATTCTCTTGCCCGAGCCTGATCGGATCGGCGTGAAGATCGGCACTTCTTCTCCTAGTGTGCGAGCTGGAATTGACCTGGTGATTCAGCGTGCGTGTGAAACGGACATAGCGGATTAAAGGACAATGCGGGTGTTTCAATTACCGGTCCTGAGACCAAAAGGCCCTACCAGCGGCCGAGGTCTTCGCCTTGCGTCCATGGGAAGGCGAATCGACGGATGACCTCGAGAATTGCTGCGGCGATGACGCCGACCAGCGATGCTGTGCACACCGCGGCGAGCAGATATGCCGTTTTGAACGCATTTCCGTAGTTGACGATCAAGCCGCCCAGACCGGTGACACTGATTTCCATCTGAGCGATGACCATACCGATGAGTGCCTTGCCGAGCGCGATACGAAGACCGGCAAAGATGTTCGGAACCGCGTTGGGGATAGAGACCCCGGTGATAACGCGCCAGCGGCTGAACTTGTAGACCCGCCCGACGTCGATCAGCGAAGCCGGCGTCTCTTTCACGCCGGTGGCGGTGTTGATGATGATCGACCAGAGCGCCAGCATGAACGTCACCGCGACGCGAGCCTCGAAGCCGACGCCGAACCAGATGACCACCAGGGGCACCAGCGCGATCAATGGTGTCGCCTGGAAGAAGTTCACGTACGGGTTCAGAATTCGTTCGACGATGGGGCTTCTGCCCATCAGGACGCCAACGGCGATCCCGACCACGATGGCCAGCAGGTAGCCGGTCGCAAGGTCGCCCATCGCGGTCGCGAACGCCGGCCCGAGCTCGCCCGACGTGAGTAGATCCCAGAACGCCTTCGCCACGTTCACCGGAGTCGCCAGAAGGATCGGATCGATGTGTCCACCGACTACCTGCCAGATCAGCAGGAACAGGACGACAGAAACGATCGGCAGCACCACGGCGACCTTGCGCAGCAAATCCCCACGGCCGGATTTGCCAGCCGTCTCCCAGTCGCCGCTGCTAGGTTCGGCCGCAGCAGCCGCTTGGGGTTTCTCAATCGTTGGGTGCGCCATGCGCGAGACCTGCCCTCTCAGTTCGATTGCAAACAATCATCGGTGCGAAGCTCATCATCGGATAATGTATTCAGTTTGGCAAGGGCTGGACGGATGCCAACTACAGGCACCAGCAATTCGTTTCTTCCCCGTAACAATCGGGGGCCGATCGCCTCGCTGCGGTCGAGGCATTCTCAATACGCCGGCTGTGCGATCGATATGTTGCTGCGCTGAGGGCAAGATATCGCAAAAACCTGCAAAGTAGCCATGGCGAGGGCAGACCTCTGGCGGTATGCCCGTAGCCCGCTAGGCCCCGGAGGCAAATTCGCCAAGCCAAGATCCTCTCCAAGGACAGTGAGCCTCAGCACGGCTACTGCAATTGACAATGCTTATCATTAGCGGTTAGCTGGGAAGCGCCGAACCGTCTGCGTCCGGTCACTTATTCGCTAGCTCGTTGATCTGTGGGAGCACCTCTGATGTTTCGTCGTGCCATGTTTCCGGTCCTCGCCATCGCGTCCGTAGGGCTCGGCCTGACGGCGTGCAGCGCTTCCTCCGGCAGTACCACGTCCGGTGCCTCCGTCGGCAGCGGGACAGTGATACAGGCGGCGGCCAGCATCAACGCCTGGGGAAGCATCCTGTCCCAGCTGGGGGGCAGCCATGTCAAGGCCACCTCTGTCATCACCAACCCGGACACCGACCCGCACGATTACGAGCCGACCCCAGCGGACGGGCGGACGATCGCGACCTCGAAGTTGTTCGTCGAGAACGGCGTCGGTTATGACCCGTGGGCCGACAAGGCTGTTAAGGCGAGCCCCGACTCGTCCCGGCTGGTGATCAACGTCGGTCAGCTGACCGGCACCCCGACCGGTGGGAATCCACATCGCTGGTACTCGCCCGGTGATGTGGAGCAGGTGGCCGAAACGATCACCGCGGACCTGATCAAGCTCGACCCGGCGGATGCAACCTACTTCACCGCGCAGCGGCAGGCCTTCGAAACCCATGGCCTGGCCCAGTATCATCAGCTGATCAGCGCCATCAAGGCCAAGTACGCCGGCACCCCGGTCGGGGCAAGCGAGAGCATCTTTGCGCCGCTGGCCGACGCGCTCGGGCTGCGGCTGATCACCCCGCCCAGCTTCTTGAAAGACATCAGTGAGGGCACCGATCCCTCGGCTGCGGACAAGGCCACGATCGATGCCCAGATCAGCAGCAAGCAGTTGAAGGTGTACGTCTTCAATAGTCAGAACTCCACACCGGACGTCTCCGCCCAAGTCGCCGCCGCCAAGAAGCAAGCGATCCCGGTGACCGCGGTGACCGAGACGCTCGCACCGGCGGGGGCGAGCTTCCAGGACTGGCAGTCGGCCCAGCTGCGGGCGCTCGAGTCAGCGCTGGCGCAGGCGACGGGCAAGTGACCCGGTCCGAGGCGGTGCGCCACGCAGCGACCACCACGCTGCCGAGCGACGGTGCAAGCGCCGCCCAATCCCGGCCGCAGGCCGCCGCGACCGGAGTTCCGTTGGCCGTGGTATCCCTCGAGGGCGCCTCCGTCGCGGTTGGTGGGCGCACCGTCTGGTCAGGGGTATCGCTGCAGGTTCAGGCCGGGCAGTTCGTGGCCGTACTCGGCCCTAACGGGGTGGGCAAATCAACCATGCTGAAGGCGGTACTGGGGCTGGTGCCGCTGAGTGGCGGGCGGGTAACGGTGCTGGGCGAACGCCCTGGGCGCCGTAACGCCGCGATCGGCTACCTGCCACAGCGGCGAGCCTTCGATCCGGGCACCCGCATCCGCGGGGTCGACATAGTGCGCCTTGGCCTGGACGGAGACCGGTGGGGCACGCCGCTACCCGGATGGCTGCGCGGTAGCAAGGGGCGCGCCGCGCGGGCGCGAGTCGCCGAGGTGATCGATCTTGTCGGGGCCACCGGCTACGCCCGCCGACCTATCGGCCAGTGTTCCGGCGGAGAACAGCAGCGGCTGCTCATCGCCCAGGCACTGGTCCGGCGACCCCAGCTGCTCGTTCTGGATGAGCCGTTGGACAGTTTGGATGTGACCAACCAGGCCTCTGTCAGCGCCCTGATCCAAGAGGTCTGCCGCAGCCAAGGCGTTGCCGTGTTGCTCGTCGCTCACGACGTCAACCCGCTCATGCCCTACCTGGACCAGGTCATCTACCTAGCGCACGGTGGAGCGGTGATGGGCTCGCCCGAGCAGGTCATCACCGCCGACACGCTGACAATGCTCTATGGCACCCCGATCGACGTGCTGCGCGATCGGGCCGGGCGGCTGGTCGTCGTCGGGCAACCCGACGCCCCTACCGATCACCGGCTTCCCCGATGAGCAGCGGGCTGTCCTGGAACCTGGCCGATGACGTCCGCCAGATGCTGGTGTTCCACTTCATGCTCAACGCCCTGCGGGCGGGCACGATCGTCGCCGTGGTGGCCGGCGCGGTTGGCTACTTCATGGTCCTGCGTCGTCAGGCCTTCGCCGGTCACACACTGGCCGTCATCGGCTTTCCCGGTGCGGCTGGGGCGACCTGGCTAGGCCTCAGCCCGGTGTTCGGATACTTCGGGATCTGTATCGCGGGCGCGCTGGTGATCGCCGCACTGCCCAGCGGAGGACGTGCCAACGCCGGGCTGGGTGGCTACGGCGAAGAGTCCGCGGTTATCGGCACGGTGCAGGCCTTCGCGCTCGCGTGCGGTTTCCTGTTCGTCAGCCTCTACAAGGGATTTCTGTCCGGGCTGAACAACCTGCTCTTCGGGACCATCATCGGCGTCTCCGACGACCAGGTGCTCGTCCTGCTGATAGCCGGCGTCGGCTGTCTCGCGATGCTGATGGTCCTTGCCCGTCCGTTGCTGTTCAGCTCGGTCGACGGCGCGGTAGCACGTGCCCGAGGCGTCCCGGTCAGGGTCGTCGCGGCTGGGTTCCTGGTCCTGTTGGGCCTTGCCGCGGCCGGCACCAGCCAGGTCACCGGCAGCCTGCTGGTCTTCGCCCTGCTCGTCGCGCCAGCTGCCACCGCCGCACGGCTGACCGCTCGCCCGGCGCTGGGCCTGACGCTGTCGGTGTTCATCGCCCTGGTGGTCACCTGGGCCGGTGAGACCATCGCGTTCTTCTCGCCGTACCCGATCGGCTTCTGGGTCTCGAGCCTCGCCTTCGCGGCCTTCCTGCTCGCGACCGGGTTCCGAGCCGTCTCCGACCGCCATGGCCAGCGGCGATCGCGAGCCTCGGCGAGGCCGATGGGTAACCGAGTCGCGGCCGGTGCGGTATGACGTCATCGATCGGCGCGCTCAACAACCTCGCTGACCGCCGCCTGCTGGCCGGCGGTCCGCTCACCGGCATCTCGAACATGCTCGGCCACCCGTTCATCCAGCACGCGCTGCTCGCCGGCACGGCCATCGCGCTGCTGTCCGGCCTGGTCGGCTATTTCGTCGTGCTCCGTGGGCAGGTCTTCGCCGGCGATGCACTCTCACACGTTGCCTACGCCGGTGCCCTGGCCGCCCTGGCCGCCGGGGTGGACCTGCGCTTCGGCCTGTTCGCCGCGACCGTCGTCGTCGGGCTGGCACTCGGGCTGCTCGGGGGGCGCGGTGCGGCCGACGATGTCGTCATCGGAACCACCTTTGCCTGGGTGCTCGGCCTGGGCGTCTTCTTCCTCACCCTCTACACGACACACAGCAGCACCGACAACGGTGCGGCGAATGTGAACGTGCTGTTCGGCTCGATCTTCGGCATCAGTGCCGGTGATGCAGCGACGGCCGCCTGGATCGCGGCCGGACTGATCGTCGTCGTCCTGCTCATCGGGCGGCCGCTGCTGTTCGCCTCGCTTGATCCGTCCGTCGCGTCGGCTCGTGGTGTCCCGGTTCGACTGCTTGGACCGCTGTTCCTGGCGGTGGTCGGTGCGACCGCAGCCGAGGCCAGCCAGGCCGTCGGCGCGCTGCTGCTCTTCGGCTTGCTGGCCGCTCCGGCGGCTGCCGCACAGCGGCTGACCGACCAGCCGTGGACTGGCCTGGCGCTGTCGGCAGGCCTCGCGGTGACCGCCATGTGGGGTGGACTGACGCTGGCCTATGCCGCACCGAAGCTCCCGGCCAGTTTCGCCATCATGGCTCTGGCCACTGCCGAGTTCGGCTTGGCCGCGCTGGCATCAACGGCACTCCGCCGCCGCGTACGGCGCCGCCACGCAACGCCGCTCCCTGTGACTGCGCCCACAACGGCGGGATAGCAGGAACTGCGCCGCGCGCTGCGACGACCAGTAATCCGAGCGCGTCACCGGGACGCCGAAGCGGACAGGTGGATGCAACGTGATGAAGACGCCCCGTCGACTCGGTGCGCTCAGTGTGGCCCTGCTCGGATTGACCGCGGCCGCGGCGCTTTGCGCGAGCGACGCGTCCGCGCACGTCACGGTCGCGGCCCCCGAAGTGAGCGCGGGCGCCTCCGACGCCACGATCACCTTCCGGGTGCCCGACGAGTCGGCCAAGGCCAGCACCGTCGGCTTGAAGATTCAGCTGCCGACGGACCACCCGATCGCCGGTGTCTTGGTTGCGCCGATGCCAGGCTGGAGCGCCACGATCAAGCGGACCAAGCTGGCCACGCCTGTCAAGACCGACGACGGTGACATCACCGAGGTCGTATCCGAGATCGACTGGACGGCCGGCAGCGGAGCGGGCATCGAGCCCGGTTACTTCGGCCAGTTCACGATCATTGCCGGAAAGCTGCCCGACGGCGTGACCAGCCTGACGTTCAAGGCGATCCAGACCTACAGCGACCGCTCCACCGTGTCGTGGATCGAGGAGGCAGCACCGGGGAGTACCGCCGAACCCGAACACCCGGCGCCCACGGTGCAACTTAGCCCTGGCACGGGCCCGTCCGGTGCCAGCGCTGGCAGCGCGTCACCGTCGAGTCCCGCACCTAGCGTTGCCGCCAGCTCGGCGACAGCGAACGGCGCAAGCAAGGGTGCTGCGAACACCGGCATCATCCTGGGCGGCATCGGGGTCATCCTCGGCGGTGCTGCACTCGCGGTCGCACTGGTTGGCCGTCGACGCGATGGGGGAGGCCGACGATCCTAGGATTGGCAGCGGTACTCCCGGACAAAGGAAACCATGATGGGGTTGCAGCTTGTGCTGGGCGTCGCCGTCGATCTGTCGCTGCTGTGGATCGCGCTGCTGGCCGCCCTGTGGTGGGCCCAACGCCGCAACCTCGATAAGGCATCGCTGCGTGAGGCGCTGCGGTTGCTGCCCGACGTCGTCCGGCTCCTGCGCCGCCTCGCCCGCGACCCAGCGTTGCCCCGTGGCGTGCGGCTGAGATTGTTGCTGTTACTCGGTTACCTGATGATACCGATCGACTTGGTGCCCGACTTCATTCCGGTCCTCGGCTATGCCGACGACGCGATCATCGTGGCGAACGCGCTGCGATCGGTGATCCGTCATGCGGGCGTCCAAGCGATCGAGCAGCACTGGCCTGGTAGCGCGGCCGGCCTGCTGCTGCTCACCCGGCTGGCTGGGCTGCCCAATCCGGCCTCGGGTACGTCGCCTTGCGCCACCGGTTAGCTAGCCGAGCACCGCGCGGCCAGGACGAAGGGTTGAGGATGTCGGTGCCAGCGGCGATGCCATTGCCGCAAATCCCAGACCGCCGCACGAGCCTCGCTGTATGGATTTGAGCGGAGTACGTTCGGGGTGCAGGCCGCTTCGCGCCCGCAACCACGTCGTCATCGACTGTTCAGAACCCATCGGACACCGCAGCGACCCGATCCGTGCGCTGAGGTGGCCGGATATGACGATTGCGCATACGACATGACCGACA
>JAVEES010000337.1 GCA_030840285.1 Pseudonocardiales bacterium | reverse complement strand
GTACTGGGGCATCGAGATCGGGGAGCGCACCCTCTGCCCCGGTGACGGCGCGACTCTGTTCGACACCCGGTTCGAGGACTGGATTCTCGAGGCGGCCGCCAAGGCTTAGGGGCTCTCGACGAGAAGGCGACTGTGGACGTATATGAGGCGGTCACGAGCCGACGGGCGGTGCGAGGATTCACCGATCGGCCTGTCCCAATAGAGGTGCTGCAGCGCGTATTAGCGGTCGCAGCCTGGGCGCCGTCCGGATCGAACGTCCAACCGTGGCGTATCTACGTGGTGACCGGCGCACCGCTGGCGCAACTCAAGAAGCTCGCCACGGAGCGTGTCGCCGCAGGCGACGGATGGGACGAGCGGGAGTACGTGATGTACCCGACCGAAATGAAACCCCCGTACGGAGAGCGCCGAGCCGCCTTCGGCAAGGAGCGGTACAGCGCGCTCGGCATTGAGCGTGAGGACTGGGAGGCGCGGATGCGGGCCGCCATTGCGAACTGGGATTGCTTCGGCGCGCCCGCCGCACTGTTCTGCTACATCGACCGAAACCTGGGGCTGCCCCAATGGTCCGACCTCGGCATTTATCTACAAACCGTCATGCTGCTGCTTCGTGCCGAAGGCCTGCACAGTTGCCCGCAGATGGCGTGGTCGCAGGTTCGCAGGACCGTCGCCGAGATCGTGTCACCCCCGGATGAACTCATGCTCTTCTGCGGCATGTCGATCGGGTACGAAGACCCGACGGTGAACTACATCCGCACGGGCCGGGCTTTGCTCGACGAGACGGTCACGTTTATCGAGGGTTAGGGCCTTGGCGGCAGTCACGATCAAGATCGACCTAGACGCGCTCCGTTCCCACCGAACCGGTAGGGTGCTGTCTGCAAACAGACGCGGTGGAGCCTATGTCGAGCCAGGGTCGTGGGACACAACTACGCGGTCGCGCCAGCGAATGCGAGACACTTCGGAATCTGATACTGACCGCTAAATCCGGTAGCCAGGTGCTGGTGCTACGAGGAGAGGCAGGCGTCGGTAAGACCGCGCTGCTCGCGTACACCGCAGAACTGGCGTCGGGATTCCGGTGCGTCCAGCTGGCCGGCGTGGAGTCCGATATGGAGCTGGCATTCGCCGGGCTGCAACAGCTATGCGCTCCGCTGCTGGACCACATCGATGACTTACCCGAACCGCAGCGCGAGGCGATGGCCGTGGCCTTCGGCCGCGGTGTCGGACCGACGCCCGACCGGTTCCTCGTCGGGTTGGCAGTGCTGAGCTTGATGGCCGTGGCCGCGGACGACCAGCCTTTGCTCTGCATCATCGATGACGCACAGTGGCTTGACGAGGTGTCGGTACAGACGCTCGCGTTCGTTGCGCGCCGTCTATTGGCTGAGCCGGTTGCGTTGATTTTTGCCGCGCGAGATACCGGCGCAGCGGCGTTGGCGGGGCTACCGGAACTAGTCGTGAGTGGCCTGTCGGACGTCGATGGTCGTGAGCTGCTGGACTCAGTGATGTTGGGGGGCATCGACCCTCGGGTGCGCGACCGGATCGTCCAAGAGACGCGCGGCATTCCACTGGCCCTTCTCGAGGTCCCCCGAAACGTCCCTGCGACCGAGCTTGCAGGCGGATTTTGGGTTGCCGGTACCCGCCCATCGGCGGGAGCGATCGAGGACGGCTTTGTGCGCCGTATCCAAGAGCTCCCGGCCGATACGCAGCGGTTGTTGCTCGTCGCCTCGGCGGAACCCGTTGGCGATGCCGCGTTATTCCTGCGCGCAGCCGCGCAACTGGGCATACCGGTTGACGCGTTGGCACCCGCCGAAGCCGCGGGCGTGATCGAGTTCGGTCCGCGTATGCGCTTCCACCATCCGTTGATGCGCTCGGCCGCCTACCGCTTGGCCGATCTGACCGAGCGCAGGGCGATTCATCGGGCATTGGCCGATGCAACCGATCCGGAAACAGACCCCGATCGCCGAGCATGGCATGCCGCCAACGCCGCGGCGGGACCCGACGATGAAGTGGCGGCGGAATTGGCGGCCTCGGCGGGCCGGGCCCAGGCGAGAGGCGGAATGGCTGCAGCTGCAGCGTTTTTGGAGCGCGCCGCCACTTTGACATCGGATCCGGCCGAACGCGGCGCCAGAGCGCTGGAGGCAGCACAAGCCAAACGGGATGCGGCGGCGCCGGAGGCGGCGTATGAGCTCCTCGCGATCGCCGAACTTGCACCGTTATCCGACCTGCAACGCGCGAAGGCGGCGCGCCTGCGGGCCCAGATGGAATTCGCCCGCAGCCGCGGAGCCGAAACTGATGCGCCCAGACTCGCAGAGCCCGCGGCGCAACTCCTTGACGCGGCCAGGCGACTCGAGACTTTCGACGACGACCTCGCGCGGGAAACGTATCTGGAGGCGCTCGCCGCGGCGATGTATGCCGGGCGCCTCGGCGCGCCAGGGGCACGGGCGGATGTCGCCGAAGCAGCATTGGTCGCGGTCAGCCGCGTGCCTTCACCGCGGCCGATCGACCTGCTTTTGAAAGGGATGGCCGAACGGATCGGCGGCAATCCCGGCGCAGGCCTTGATGCACTGCGTACTGCGTTGGAGCTGATGTGCGCGTCGGCGCAACAGGACGACGCACAATGCCTGCGGTGGCTGTCGCTGGCGTTCCCGATACCCGAATGCGCCGCGGCCGAAGTATGGGACGACGAGCTGTGGCATCAAATGGCCACCGAGATGGTCCGGCGTGCACGGGACGCCGGAGCACTTGCAGTTCTGCCAACGGCGCTCGTCGCCAGCGCAGGATTCCGCGTCGTGTCTGGTGAGCTCGCTTCGGCTGCAACACTTATCGACGAGGCAGACGCGA
>JAVEES010000320.1 GCA_030840285.1 Pseudonocardiales bacterium | reverse complement strand
CAGCTGGTGCTCAGCGCGTTCGTCGCCTCGTTCGCGTACAGCACCGCGGGCCTGTACACCGTGGGCGTGTCAGCGGGAACCCGGACCGAGAGCTTTCCGCGGCTGGCGGTCACCGGCGCCATCGTGTTGCTGTTCGTCAGCCTCGGTGCGCTGGTCTTCGAGGTGCATCATGTCTCGCATTCGATGCAGATCGACGAGATCATGCGCAAGGTGGAGCTGGCCACGGAGCGAGTCGTGCGGCAGCCCTCACCCGGCCGACGGCTCACGCCCGCGCCCGCTGTCCCCCGCTCCGCCACAGCGGTTCGGTCCAATCGCTCGGGCTACGTGCAGACCATGCATCCCGAGCCGGTGATCGCCACGGCGGGTGCGCTGCGGGCCAATGTCGCCCTGGTCCCCAAGGTGGGCGATCATGTCGTGGCCGGAACCCCGATCGCCTGGCTGTGGCGCACCGACGGCGAGCCGCTGGATGAGAAGGACCTGCACGGTGCGGTCCACGATTCAGTACGGCTGGGGTTCGAACGCACGCTCGAGCAGGACGCGGCCTTCGGCGTCCGGCAACTGGTGGACATCGCCTCCAAGGCGCTCTCACCCGCCGTCAACGACCCGTACACCGCCGTGCAGGCCATCGATCACCTGGCCGCCGTGCTCGCCGCGATCGCGCTGCGGGATCAAGGTGATGCGATCTACCCGACCAGCGGCGCGACGACGGTCACGGTTCCCGCCTACGACTTCGAGGACTACCTCGAGCTCGGCTGCGCGCAGATCCGCCGTTACGGGGCGGCCGAGCCCCTCATCGGGAGCAGCCTGATCAGGTTGCTCACCAGCCTCGCACACGCGACCACCGATCCCAGCCGGCGCGCGGCCATGCGTCACCAGCTCGAGCTCATCGTCGAGGACACCGAACGCGAGGTCGCGCAGCCGGAGGATCTGATCCTGCTCCGCGCGGAGGCGGCCGCCTTGCGCGAGCTGCTTGAGGAGTTGACCTAGCGGTCGGCCTGTCCTAGCGGCAGTCCGCTCAGATCGGCACGCTGATCGGAAGCAGCGCAGGCCCGGGCGTCCCGCGCCTTTCCGGTCCCCCACCGCGTCCTTGCCGGGTGCGGAGCCAGCTGGCCAGCTCGGCGGCCGGCAGCGGCCGGGAGACGTAGTAGCCCTGGACGACATCGCAACCGGCGACCCGCAGTGCGGTCATGGTGGCCTGGGTCTCGACCCCTTCGGCGATCGTGGTGATACCGAGATTGCGGGACAGGTCGATGACGCTCTTGACGATGTGGGCGTTGCTGGGGTCGGTGTCCATGTTGGTAACGAAGGACCGGTCGATCTTGAGGTGGGTCACGGGCAGGGTCTTCAGCTGTGACAGGTTGCTGTAACCGACTCCGAAGTCATCGATCGCGATCCGGATGCCGAGGTCATACAGCTGCGTCAAGGTCTGCCGGGCTCGCAGGGGGTCGGTCATCAGAGCAGATTCGGTGACTTCGAGTTCGAGCACGGTCGCCGCGAGGGCATGGTGGCGAAGCAGGGCCCTGATCTTGTCGGCAAGCCTGCCGTCGAGCAGGTTGCGAGTAGACAGGTTGACCGCGACCGGGATGTGGTCGCTGGGGTCTGACCACAGGTGCAGCTCCGTCAGTGCCGCGTCCAGCACGTAGTCGGTCAGCGGGCCGATCAGGCCGGTGTGCTCGGCCAATGGAATGAACTGGTCCGGGGCAATCAGGCCGTGCTGCGGGTGCTGCCACCGCACCAGCGCCTCCACGCCGCAGACTTCACCGGAACGCAGGCTGATCTTGGGCTGGTAATGCAGGACGAGCTCACGACGTTCCAGCGCGCGGCGCAGATCGCTGAGCAGCGTGAGTTTGTGCGGCGTGTGACCGTCGGCGTCCGGGTCGTAGGGGAAGATGCCAATGTTCTGCTTCTTGGCGACGTACATCGCGATGTCGGCATGCTGCAGCAGGGTGCTCGCGTCGTCACCGTGCTCGCCCGAGACCACCACGCCGATGCTGGCCTCGACCTGAAGGTTGAGGCCGTCGACGATGAACGGCGCGGTGAGCGCGTAGCGGAGCTTCTCAGCGACCAGCATGGCAGCATCGAGCCCGGTGATGTCGGGCAGCACGACGGCGAATTCGTCACCGCCGAGGCGGGCGATGGTGTCCTCGGCACGCAGGATTCGCTGCAGCCGAGGACCGATCTGGGTCAGCAACTGGTCGCCGTAATGGTGGCCGAGGGTGTCGTTGATCTCTTTGAACCGATCGAGATCCAGCAGTAGCAGACCGGTCCGGCTGTCATCGCTGCCGCGATGAAGGGCTTCGTCGAATCGTTCGGCAAGCAAAGCCCGGTTGCCCAGACCGGTGAGCGGATCATGCAGCGAATCACGCACCGCCTGCTCTCGCTGGCGATAGAGCTGGCGCCGCACCTGGCGCAACACCCAGCACAGCAGCAGCACGAGTACGAATCCGACCAGGAACACCAAGGGCCGGACGGTGGCACTGAATGACACCTTGCTGCGTAGCTCGGTGAGCGCGGCCACGCTCTTGTCGTGTTGAGCCTCCGCGTACTGGGTCAGGACCTCGGCGATGTCGGTGAAGCGTGGCTCGAGTTCTTGGGACAGGATGAGGTTGACGGCCGCGGTGTCGTGCCGGTCGGCAGCGGCAAAGATCCGATGCACCGACTGCACCTGCAGCTCGTGCAGCGCCAATACCCGCGCGGTGCCGGCGCGGCCTGAGTCACCGCTGTCGCGGTTCACCAGTTGCAGCTCAGAAACCAGCGCGGCGGTCGCGGTGTCGTACTCGTCCCGGACGAGCTGGGACGGCTGCTTGAGGTAGGTCTGCTCCAGTGACTCCTCGCGGATCATCGCCTTCATCGCCTGTTGGTAATGGTCGGCCAGCTCCGAGGCCGCGACTGCCCGTCGGGCGGCCGAGGAAGTGGTCTGGGTGGACCACAAGGCGAAGCCGCTCACCGCGATGAACACGACCACCAGGCCGACGATGGCCGCCCGCGACAACCGCTGGGCCGACGTCACCGGCAGCACCGATCCAGGATCGTGCGCCCGCCGAAACAGATCATGCCGTCCCTATCGGCCGCGCCACGACGGTTCCTTAGCGAGAGGTCGTTGATAATTCGTTCAGAAAGGTGCCTCGGCTGCGTGCACGGGCCAGGTACGACGTATGCACTGGAACGCTGTGGTGGACCGCTGTAGTTAATCGCGGTAGTGGACCGCTGTATGTGAACCGGAAGGATGGGCCGATGGCCGCGCTCGGACGGCGGATGCTCGCGCTGCTGCTGGTCGCCGCGAGCGCCGGCTGCACGCCCGCTCCCGCGTCTCGGGACGAGGTGGCCTCACCCGTCCCGTCATCGGCTCCCGCCACCTCGATCCAACGGAGCACGGCGAGCCCGCCACCCGTGCCGACCAGTTCGTCCCGGCGCGCACCGGCGGTGCCCAGCAAGGCGCCGAGCAGCGCGCCGCCGATCGCCGGGACCCCTGCGATCTCTGCCAAGGCGCGCGCGGCCGGGTTGATCGACGTCCGGACGATCATTTCCGACGCCATCGTCGATCTGCGCTATGCCACCGCGGACAACTTCGTCGGCGTCCGGCTCTATCCGACCGACGCCCGTTGCCTGGTGCACCAGTCGATGGCCCCGGGCCTCAGGACAGCCGCGGCTCGGCTCAGAGGCCAAGGCAACGTTCTCGTCTTCTGGGATTGCTATCGTCCGCACGCGGTCCAGGTTCACATGTTCGAGGTCGTCCCCGATCCCAATTGGGTCGCCCGTCCCGGGCCCTTTGCCACCAGCCACGAAGCGGCTCGCTCGGTCGACGTCACGCTCGCCCAGGCGGCGACCAGCCCGGGATGCCCGGCGGCCCAGCGCGTCCAAGGACACTGTCTGCTCGATATGGGCACCGCGTTCGACGATTTCTCGCCGCGCGCGCAGGCGTTCGCGACCAGCGGCGTCAGCGCGCAAGCGCAGTCACACCGAGCGCGGCTGCGAACAGCGATGAACGCCGGCGGCATCACCGTGTATTCGGGTGAATGGTGGCACTTCGACGGGCCCGGCTCGGCGGTCAAACGCCCTCACCTCGACGCTCCATTGAGCTAGCCCGGCTATTCCGCCATCCGTAGGGCCAGCATGTCCGCACGATTCAATCAAGATCAAATTCCCCCTGCGCTGTAAGGGCATTCAGCATCCAGGACGTCACCCCGCCGCGTCGAAGATCGTCACCCGCCGGTATGGTTCGGCCTGGCCGGCACCCGTCGGCCGCCAGGTACATCGGCACCGGTTGCTCACGCCGAATCCCCGCCACCACCGGTGCCGCCTCTACGAGCCAAGACGGCGGGAGCGGGGGACCCATCCGGGCCCTCGAGGTCCACGGCCGTGCGCCCGCACGGCCTTGGGGTTAAGCCGGGCCGCTTCCACAGCCCGACCGGGCACTACCCGCGCCCGAACCCGACAGCTGACCCCGCAGGCGTCCGGGAGATTCGCTATGCGCGGCACGTCGCCACGTCCTACCTCGGCAACCTTAAGAACGGCGCCACGCGCGCCGATGGGCCTGGGTATGAGCCACCAGCGCCGCGCACGCCGGCATTCGGCAGCGGGCCACCGCCGGATGCTCAGCAGGGCAACCGGCTGGCACCTGCTGGCGATTGCCGGTGCCCTCGCCCTGGCCGTCGTGTTCGGGGTGTTGCTACCCGCCGGACAGATCCGGACGGCAAGCGCGGCCACCGTCTCGGTGACGAATCCGTCGTTGGAGACCGATGCGAACGGCAATGGCGTCGCCGACTGCTGGCAAGCACAGGGACAGGGGCAGAACAAGTACGCCTTCGCGCGGAGCACGACTGCCCACACCGGCAAGTATGCAGAGAAAGTCACCATCACCCGCTATTCCTCGGGCAACCGAGGACTGGTGATCCAAATGGGCAGCAGCAACTGCGGTCCGCCCGTGACGCCTGGCCACAGCTACACGCTGACCTCGTTCTACCAGGGCAGCGCGCAAGCCCGCTTCGTCACGTTCTACCGCAACGCCTCCGGAAGCTGGGTTGCTTGGACAAGCGGTCCGCTACTCCGCCCGGCGACCAGCTGGACTCTGGCCAGCTTTGTCACCTCCGCGCTGCCTGCGGGAGCTAGCAAGCTCAGCTTCGGAATCGCTGCGGAGTCCACCGGGACTCTGACGACGGACGACTACTCGCTGCTGGACTCGGCACCAACGACGGTGTCGCCGACCGGATCAACGACCGTGTCACCCACCGGATCACCGACGGGATCAACGACTGTGTCACCGACGCCTTCGGCGCCGAGCACGACGTCAGCGCCGACGGGATCAACGACAACATCACCGCCAACGGGATCAACGACTGTGTCACCAACGGCGTCACCAGCGCCTTCCGCGCCGAGCACGACGTCAGCGCCCAGTTCGCCGCCTCCCACCAGCTCTTCTGCCGCACCACCAGCCGGCGGCTACTCACCGACGCTCGTCCCAGCGGGGAACGTCTCGGCCTTGCCGAGCAGCAGCACCTGCGCGGCCTCGGTACACCGCTCGAGCTGGGAGCCGCGCCCGGACAACTACAAGCCCAATCATGTGCTGGTCGACGCCGCCTCGGTGCACAACTCGTTCGCGACGCGGCCGCGCTCCGGTTCCGGGACCTACGACCCGCGCTGGGACTCCTGGCTGCTGCCGCGAGTCGACGGCCAGTTCACCGGTACCACCGACGAGATAATCCAGTGGGCCGCCTGCAAGTGGGGCCTGCCGGATGACTATCTGCGCGCCGAGGCCTACACCGAGTCGAGTTGGTTCCAGTACGAGACCTATCCCTCGGGCCGCTGCGTCGACCTGTACGGCTGCGGCGACTGGTTCAGTTCCGAGCCCTTGGCCGCGCGCCAGACCTACTGCGATGGACTCGCCACCGCGGGTGCCTACGACTACCAGAAGGACTACGGCGCCGGCCTGTGCCCGAAAACGTACTCGATCGTCGGCATCATGTCGTGGTGGAACCCGTCCTGGGGCTTCAACTGGGCCGGTAACCAGAACGGCACCTTCCCGTTCACCCGGAATTCCACCGCGACCGCCTTGGATTACATGGCCTCTCAGATCCGGGGTTGCTACGAGGGCTGGCAGAAGGAGCTGGGCAGCGGTTACCAGGCGGGTGACCTGTGGGGCTGCGCGGGCGCCTGGTATTCAGGTCGCTGGCACGACGCCGGAGCCCAGACCTACATCTCGCACGTTCAAGCCAACCAAAGTTCCCAGCCGTGGCTGAGCACATCCTTTGCCAGCCAGAAGCCTGCGTGCAGCCAGGCCTATGGCTGCCCAGGCCCTGAGACGCTCTGGTGAGACGTTGAGGCGACAGACCCGCGCGCCGTCCATAGCTCGCCTTATGCTGTCGAACGAAGACATCTAGCTGCTGTCATCGATTCGGCGCATGGCGATTGGAAGCACGTGGAACTTCGGCACCTCGAACACTTCCTCGCCGTGGCCGAGGAACAGAGCTTCACGCGCGCGGCGGCCAGAATCCACCTCGTCCAGTCGGCGCTGTCGGTATCGGTCCAGAGCCTGGAACGCGAACTCGGTACCCGACTGTTCGACCGGACGACCCACAGCGTGCAGCTGACCGAGGCGGGCGCGGCGCTGGTCGTCGAGGCGCGGCTCACCCTGGCCGCGGCCGAAGCCGCGCGTGATGCCGTCGCCGCTGTGCGCGGTGGCGTCAGGGGGACGGTGCGCATCGGGATCATGCACTCGCTGACCCAGATCGATCTCGCCGCGCTGCTGACTCGCTACCACCGCGAGCACCCCGAGGTGCGGCTGGTTCCCAGCCCTGCCGAGGGCGGATCCGTCGAACTGGTCAGCGACGTAGCCGACGGCAAGCTCGATCTGGCGTTCGCGGGGCTGCCCGCCGGCTACCCGAAATCACTGGCCGTCAGAACGCTGGCCACCGAGCCGATGCTGCTGGCCTGCCCGCCCCAGCATCCGCTGGCCCGGCGCCGGCGCATCGAGCTGCACGAGCTCGATGGTCAACCCTTCGTCGAGTACCCCACAGGCTGGGGAAACCGGGCCAGCGTCGACCGGCTGTTCGCCGACGCCGGGCTGAACCGCGAGACGGTCGTCGAGGTCGGCGACATCCATACCGTCGCCGAACTGGTCCGCGCCGGGTTCGGCTTCGGCTTCGTCAGCCCGTCAACGCTGTCCGATCCTGGGCGGCTGACTCTGCGACCGGTCCGCCCGCATCCCGAATTCACGGTGTCGCTGGTGACGTCGCTGACGCGGCCGGCCTCGTCCGCGGCCCGTGCCCTCGTCGAGCTCGTCCACACGACCTACCCGATCTCCGGTTAGCCGCTGGGGACGCTCAGCCAGCCCGAACTCAGGCGACGCGATACCGGTTGACGTAGTCCCAGTCGAGGGTCCAGCCAAGCCCGGGCTCATCACTCAACGTCAGGTGGCCCGCCCGCAGATCGCGCGGGGTGGCGATCAGGTTCCACCAGAACGGGTCGCGATCGGGGTGGAAGCACTCGGCATAGGTGCCGTGCGGCTGGCTCGCGATCAGGTGGGCAGAGACCTGCGGCTCCTCGTGGTGGGCCATCTGGACGTCGTAGGTGGACGCGACGGCGGCAGTGCGGCGCCACGCGGTCGGACCGCCCGACCAGGAGGCGTCGAAGTTGCACACGTCGATAGCGCCGATCTCCATGAGATCCCGGCAGCCGGCCGGGGATAGCTCACCCTGCCCGGCGCACACCGCAAGGCTGCCCCGGTAGCGCACGTCGCGCATCCCGCGGCGGTCGTTCTGCCAGCGCACCGGCTCCTCGAACCACCGCACCCCCAGGTCGGCCACCCGGCGGCTCAACTCGATCGCCTCAGGCACCGTGTACCCCTGGTTCGCATCGATCGCGATGACGAACTCGTCGCCGGCGGCAGCCCGGGCCGCCGCTACTCGCCGCGCGTCCTCGACTGGAGCCGCCCCGCCCACCTTGAACTTCATCCCGGCCAGGCCGAGGTCCTTATAGGCGGCGATCTCGTCGGCGATGTTGCCCAGCGGCTCGCCGTAATAGCCGCCGATCGCGATCATCGGGACGCTGCGCCGCGCACCGCCCCACAGCTTCCACAGCGGCAGGCCGACGGCCTTGCCGATCGCGTCCCAGATCGCGGTGTCCACACCTGCCAGCGCGATCAGGCCCAGCCGGCGGTCGCGCAGGATGTCGAACGTGCTGCGATACCCCGCGGCCCAGCAGTTCTCGACCTCGAATGCGTCGCGTCCGAGCAGCGCGGGTTCGATCTCGTTGGCGGTGATCGCGCGCAACTCCTCGAGCTGCTTGTCCTCGTCACCGACGTAGGCCTCGCCGATGATCCCCTCAGCCGTGTGCACCCGGGTGATCACGGTCGCCCGGTGCGTCATGCCGTAGTAGCTGCCCCGGAACTCGCGCACCAGTGGCGCGAGCACGCCGATGGTCTCGATCCGGGTGATCGTCAACGGTCCCGGGCTGGACGCGATCAGGCCCGGGTCCACCTGTGCCGCGGTCATCAGTTGAGCTTGAAGGGGTCGCGGGTGTTGCCGATCAGGTCGACCCAGATCGCCTTGGTGTCGGTGTACTCGCGCACCGCGTCCACTCCGCTTTCCCGTCCCCAGCCGCTGTAGCCGCTGCCGCCGAACGGGACGTTCGGCGCCACCATCCGGTAGGCGTTGACCCATACGTTGCCGGCCCGCAACTGGTGAGCCACCCGATGGGCGCGCCGGACGTCATTGGTCCACACACCGGCGCCCAGCCCGAAGCGGGTGGAGTTCGCGATCCGGATGGCATCCTGCTCGGTTGCGAACGTCAGCACCGACAGCACCGGACCGAAGATCTCGTCCTGCGCAATCTCCATGTCCCAGCGGACGTCGGTGACGATGGTCGGCCGGTAGAACAGCCCACCCAGCGAGGCGTCGGTCGAGCCGCCGCACGCGATGGAGGCGCCGTCATGCACCGCCCGCTCGACGAACCCGCTGACGGTCCTCAGCTGTGCCGGGTTGGCCAGTGGCCCCATCTCGCTCGCGAGATCCTGCGGGTCCCCGAGCTTGATGGTCTCGGCCCGCGCCACGAGCCGTTCGATCAGGGCGTCGTGGACGTCCTCGTGAACGACCAGCCGCGAACCCGCGACGCAGGTCTGCCCGGACGCTGCGAAGATGCCCGCGATCACCCCGTTCACGGCCGCATCCAGATCGGCGTCGGGGAACACCACCTGCGCCGACTTGCCCCCCAGTTCCAGCGTCGTGCGCGCCAGGTGCGCGGCGGCACCCTGGGCGACCTTGATGCCGACCTGCGGCGAGCCGGTGAAGGCAACCTGACGTACCCCCGGGTGGCCGACCAGCGCCGCTCCGAGTTCGGCGCTCTGCCCGGTGACCACGTTGAGCACGCCCGCCGGCAGGCCCGCCTCGGCGACCCGTTTCGCGAGTTCCAGCGCGGTGACCGGCGTGTACTCCGACGGCTTCACGACGAGCGTGCAGCCGGCCGCGAGCAGCGGCGCGAACTTCCACATCAACAGCGAGAGTGGCGAGTTCCACGGCACGATCGCCCCGACCACACCGATGGGTTCGTGCCGGGTGTAGATCAGGAAATCCGGATTCTGGGCCGGGATGACCTCGCCCTGGAGCTTGTCGGCGATGCCCGCGAAGTAGCGCAGCCACTCAGGCAATGCCTTTGCCTGCCCCGAGGTCTCGCGTATCAGCTTGCCGTTGTCGGTGCTTTCCAGCACCGACAACTCCTCGGCGTCACGCTCGAGGATGTCGGCCAGCCGGCGCATGTGGCGGGCCCGCTCGAACCCGGTGCACCGCCCCCACTCCCCCTGCATCGCGGCGGTCGCCGCCTGAACCGCGAGATCGACATCGGCGGGGCCGGCGTCGGGAACGCTGGCCCATGCCTGCCCGGTGTATGGGTTGACGGTCTCGAACCGGCGGCCGTCCGCGGCGTCGAGCCACTGGTCGCCGATGCGCATCTGATAGTTCTGCACCGTGGTGCCCTTCGAGGTCGGTTCAGCCCTTGTTGCCGTCATAGCGACATCCCCTTACGGACGTCCTGCACGATCCGCTCCACCGAGGGCAGCACCGCATCCTCCAGGCTGTCGGCCGAAGGCAACGGGATGTGCGGCGTCGTGATCCGGCGGATCGGCATGTCAAGATCCCAGAAGCACTCATCCGCGGCGATCGAGGCGATCTCGGCTCCCCAGCCGAGCAGCCGCGGGTTCTCCTCGACGGTGAACAGGCGGCCCGTGCGGGAGATGGACGTCAGCAGGGTCTGGGTGTCGAGCGGCACGAGCGAGCGGACGTCGATCACCTCGACGTCGATGCCCTCGCGGGCAAGCTCCTCGGCCGCGGAAATCGCCCGTCCGACCATCAGGCCCAGCGCCAGAAGCGTGGCGTCGTTGCCCGGCCGGCGGATCGCGGCCTTTCCGAGTTCGTCGACGATCTCGCCGTCGGGCACCTCGCCCTTGCTGGCGTACAGGCCCTTGTGCTCGAAGAAGAGCACCGGGTCGTCGCTGCGCACGGCCGCGGCCATCAGCCCGACCACGTCGAGCGGCGTGGACGGCGTGACGACCTTGAGGCCCGGTACCGCCATCGCCCAGTTCTCGATCGACTGCGAGTGCTGCGCGCCCATCCGCAGGCTGCCGCCGCCGCCGGACTTGATCACCAGCGGCATGGTCACCTGGCCGTTGGTCATGTAGCGCATCTTGGCGATCTCGTTGACGACGATGTCCCAGCAGACCGCGAAGAAGTCGGCGAACA
>JAVEES010000299.1 GCA_030840285.1 Pseudonocardiales bacterium | reverse complement strand
TTGAACGGACGTTGACCTCGCGGGAGGAGATCAACGCGCAATTGCGGGGCGTCCTGGACGAGGCCACCGGCAAATGGGGAATCCGGGTGAACCGGGTGGAGTTGAAGGCCATCGATCCACCCAAGTCGATCATCGATGCGATGGAAAAGCAGCTGCGGGCCGAGCGTGACAAGCGGGCCGCCATCCTGACCGCGGAAGGCGTGCGGCAATCGCAGATCCTCACCGCTGAAGGATTGAAGCAGAGTGCCATCCTGACCGCCGAGGGCCAGCGGCAATCCCAGATACTGATGGCAGAAGGCCAAGCCAAAGCAATTGACATCGTCTTTTCAGCGATCCACGAGGGCCACCCAGATCCTGAATTGCTTGCCTACCAATACCTTCAGGCGCTGCCGAAGATCGCCGAAGGCCAGGGCAGCCAGGTCTGGATGATCCCGAGCGAGCTGACCAAGGCGCTGGAAGGCTTCGCCTCGGCGTTCGGGTCTACCAATGCTGGCAAGGCGAGCGAGACCAACGGCGCCCGAGTGCCGCGGCCCGGCGCTCCCGCCGGGCGCGGATAGCCGATAGCGGACAGCCGATAGCGGACAGCCGATAGCGGACAGCCGATTGCGGTAACGGGTTACGATCACCCGCGCCGATCACAGTTCGTCGAACACCAGCACGGTGTGGGTGGAGAGAACGTCGTCCATCTTCTGCAGCTTGTCCAGCACCAGGTCGCGCAGGCTGGCGGCGTCCCGGGTGCGAACGAAGAGCACGAGATCATTCTCGCCAGAGATCAGATAGCCGTGCTCGACCTCCGGCATCTCGCGCAGCACTTCGCGGAGGTCCTTCCAGGAGTGCTGGCTGATCTTGAGGTAGACGTGGGCCGACACGCTTTGGCCTAGTCGCCTGGAATCGATGACAGCCGTGTAGCCGGTAATGATGCCCTCCCGCTGCAGGCGCTCGACCCGCGTGTAGCAACCGGCCCGTGAGATGTGCACCCGCTCGGCAAGTGTCCGCATCGAAACCCGGCCGTCGCGGGTCAATTCCTCGATCAGCTTGAGGTCGATGTCATCCAGCGGTGCAACCTGTCCAGCGGAAACGTCCGGGGAGAGCTCGCGGGATGACATAAGTCCAGACGATAACGCCCCTCAGATACATCTGTCCATGATCTTTGGACGGATCTAGACGTTCGGCACATCGGAGACCACACTCAGGCTTAGCTGTCTTGATGAGTGAGGAGCGCTCGTGACATTTCTGGCGCCCGTCGGCAACGATGCCGGCGCAGGTGGTGGCGGGGAGTCTGATCGGTTCCTACCGAGCGAGATCCCGATGGCGCTGCTGGACCCAGCCGGTCGGGTCTTGCCAAGCAGCGAGCTTGCGATGCCTCCGGCTGACGTACTGCTCGAGCTGTACCGCCAGATGGTGCTTGGACGCCGTTTCGACAGCCAGGCCACTGCGTTGACGAAGCAGGGACGGCTGGCGGTCTACCCGTCGGCTCGCGGCCAGGAAGCCTGCGAAATCGGCGCGGTGCTCGCATTGCGGCCGCAGGACTGGCTGTTCCCGACCTATCGCGACTCGATGGCGATCGTGGCGCGTGGTGTTGATCCGGTCGAGGCTCTGACGCTGCTGCGTGGTGACTGGCACTGCGGCTATGACCCCTACGTGCACAATGTCGCGCCGCAGTGCACCCCGCTGGCGACCAACACCGTGCACGCCGTCGGCCTGGCCCATGCCGCGCGGATCAAAGGCGAGGACACGGTCGCGCTGGTCATGCTGGGCGATGGCGGAACGAGTGAGGGCGACACCCACGAGGCATTGAATTTCGCGGCGGTGTGGAAGGCGCCGGTCGTCTTCCTCATTCAGAACAACGGCTACGCGATCAGCGTCCCACTGTCCAAGCAGACGGCCGCTCCATCCTTGGCGCACAAGGGCATCGGCTACGGAGTGCGTTCGGTGAAGATCGACGGCAACGACCCGGCCGCGGTGTACGCCACGGTCGACGCCGCGATTCGCTCGGCCGCGGCGGGCGACGGACCGGTGCTGATCGAGGCGATCACCTACCGCATCGAGGCCCACACCAACGCCGACGACGCGAGCCGGTACCGGGATCCGGCTGAGGTGCAGGCATGGCTCGCACGCGATCCGGTGTCGCGCCTGCGAGCGCACCTCACCGAGCGCGGCCTGCTCGATGACGACGCGGTCGCGGCGATCGAGTCAGCAGCCGAGGACCGGGCGGGCGAGCTTCGCCGCCGAATGAACGTCGATTCCGAATTGGATCCGGCCGATCTCTTCCGCTACGTCTACGCCGCGCAGACTCCGGCGCTGGCCCGGCAGGCGCGCGAACTGGCCGAAGAGATAGATCGAGCGGAGGAACAGCGATGACGATGACCGCGGAACGGGATGCCGTCGCGGCGGCGAAGCCGACGTCCATCACGATGGCCGCGGCGCTCAACCGTGCCCTCGCCGACGCACTGAGCCAGGACGAGACCGTGCTCGTGTTCGGCGAGGACGTCGGCACGCTCGGCGGCGTCTTCCGGGTGACGGACGGGCTGGCGGCAACCTTCGGGCAGAGCAGGGTTTTCGACACCCCGCTGGCCGAGTCGGCGATCGTCGGCACCGCGATCGGCATGGCGATGAACGGCCTGCGTCCGGCGGTGGAAATGCAATTCGACGCCTTCGCCTACCCCGCATTCGAGCAGATCACCAGCCACCTCGCGAAGCTGCACAATCGAACCAGAGGCCGGGTGAGCCTGCCGATCGTGATCAGGATCCCTTACGGCGGCGGCATCGGCGGCGTGGAACACCATTGCGATTCCTCCGAGGCCTATTACACCCATACGCCCGGGCTGCGGGTCGTTACCCCCGGCACGCCGTCGGACGCCTATGCATTGCTGCGTCAGGCCATCGAGTGCCCGGACCCCGTCATCTTCCTGGAACCCAAGCGACGCTACTGGTCGAAGGAAACCGCGGTTCTGGACCACCGTTCTTCGACAGTGGATCGAGCTGTGGTGCGCCGCTCGGGTACCGACGTCACGTTGATCGCTTATGGCGGCACCGTAGCGACCGCGATGGAGGCCGCCGAAGCTGCGCGGCAGGACGGGCGCAGCGTGGAGGTGATCGACCTGAGGAGCCTGTCCCCGTTCGACGACGAGACGGTCGTGGCGTCGCTGCGCCGCACCGGGCGGGCCGTGGTCGTCCACGAGGCAAGCCAGTTCGGCGGATATGGCGCGGAGGTCGCGGCGCGCCTGTCCGAGCAGTGCTTCCACTACCTGGAAGCACCGATCCTTCGGGTCGCGGGCTTCGACATCCCTTACCCGCCACCGAAACTCGAACAGCATCACCTGCCGAGCGTCGATCGCATCCTGGACGCATTCGACCGTCTTCAATGGGAGGACACCAGCACCCTCGAACGGCGGTCCACGTAGTGCCCGACTTTCTGCTGCCCGATCTCGGCGAGGGACTGACTGAAGCCGAGATCGTTGCCTGGCACGTCGAGGTAGGCGACACGGTGCGAGTCGATCAGCCGGTGGTCGAGGTCGAGACCGCCAAGGCTGTCGTCGAGGTGCCGGTGCCGTTCGCGGGCCTGGTCACGATGCTGCATGGCAAGGTGGGCGATCTGGTTGAGGTGGGCAAACCGCTCGTCACCGTGGTGGAGGCGACGTCCGATCCGCAGACCAGGGACTTTCAGCCACCCGCGGCGGAAGATTCAGCTAGCGGCAATGTGCTTATCGGATATGGGACATCTGCTTCGACTCCTCGCCGCAGGCGTCCGGCAAGAACCGCGGTGCAAGATCGCGTCGCGGTCGTATCTCCGCTGGTACGACGACTCGCGCGAGAGGCCGGAATCGACGTCCGGGCGATCAGTGGATCGGGAGCCGACGGTCTCATCACCCGTCGAGACATCGATCAGGCGATCCAGTCCGCGCGGGCCGATCGGCGACCGCCGGGGGCCGAGCTACCGGCAGCAACCCCCGCCGCGCACGATGGCATTACCCGCATCCCGATCCGCGGAACGCGCAAGGCCATTGCCGACAAACTCAGCCGGTCACGGCGTGAGATCCCGGAGGCGACGGTCTGGGTGGATGTCGACGCGACGCGACTGCTGGAACTCCGCTCCTCGCTGAACGCCGACTCAGCGGCGTCCAGGATCAGCCTGCTAGGGCTGATCTCGCGATTTGCGATTCTGGGACTGCGGCGGTTCCCCGAGCTCAACGCGCGCGTCGAAGGCGGGGAGATAGTCATGGGCCCGGCGGTGAATCTAGGCTTTGCCGCACAGACCGGGCGCGGCCTGCTGGTCCCCGTTCTGCATGAGGCGCAGAGGCATTCAGTCGAGCAGCTCTGCGTGGCCTTCGGCGAGCTCACCGAACGAGCACGCGAGGGCAAGCTCGCTGCTGATGAGCTGACCGGCGGCACCTTCACGATCAATAACTACGGCGTTTTCGGGGTGGACGGCTCAGCGGCGATCATCAACCATCCGGAAGTGGCGATTCTCGGTCTCGGTCGAATCATCGACCGTCCCTGGGTGCTGGAGGGCCAGCTCGCGATCCGCAAATTGACCGAACTCACCCTCGCCTTCGACCACCGGGTTTGCGACGGTGCCACCGCGGGCGGCTTCTTGCGGTTCGTGGCCGACTGTATCGAGTCACCCGCAGGAGCGCTGCGCTACCTCTGAGCCTTCGGCGCCCCCGCTATTGTTGACCGACCATTCGGTGCTCGGTAAGGGTGGAACGCGCTGTGTCAGAACCGAAGTCCGGAGCGGGTGGCGTCCAGGGCACACCCGCTCCTCGAAGGCGTGGCCGTCCGGGCTATGACGTCTCCGCGGTGCTCGAAGCCTCGGTAATGGTCTTCAACGAGCGCGGTTTCGACGGCACCAGCATGGAAGATCTCGCACAGCGACTCGGCATTTCGAAGTCGGCCATCTACCACCACGTCGACAGCAAGGACGCCCTGCTCGGTCTCGCGCTGGACCATGCCCTGGCCGGCCTGGAAGAGGCAGCGGCTGAGGTGCGCGCGCTGGACGGCCCAGCGGTGGATCGGCTGGAGACCTTATTGCGCAGGAGCGTCGCGGTGCTGGTGGACCGGCTGCCGTAC
>JAVEES010000252.1 GCA_030840285.1 Pseudonocardiales bacterium | reverse complement strand
CTACTTCGACCCGGCCGGAGACATGGATCTGGCAATAGCGATCCGGACCGCCGTGATGATCGGCGGGACGGCCTACGTGCAGGCCGGCGCCGGTGTGGTCGCGGACTCCATCCCGGCCAGCGAGGAGGCCGAGACCCGGAACAAGGCGCGGGCGGTGCTGCAGGCGATCGCCACCGCCGAAACCCTGCGACCGGGCCGGTGAGCGGCCCCGAAAGCAGCGCGGCGGCCGCCCGTTCGGACCGTCGCCGGGAGATCGCTGGCGTTCTCGTACTGGTCGCGCTGGGCGGCGGCATCGTCCTGCTCGCGTCCAGTGGCACCTGGGTTCGGCTCAGTGCCGGGCGTCCCGCGCCGTTCGGGCCGCTGGTGGACCACGTACGCGGGCGCAGCGAGTTCCCCGCGATCGCTGGGTTGGCGGTCGTCACGCTGCTCGCGGCGCTGCTGTCGGCAGTGACCGGGCGGATCGCGCGCAGCGCGCTCGGTGTTCTGGTGGCCATCGTCGCGGCCGCCTCGGGCTGGTACTCGGTGCGGGGGTTGACGGCGCCCGGACAGGCTCGCGCCGCCGAGTTGCTCGGCGGCTCGGCCAAGACCGGCACGGCACCGATCGCCGCGGACGTGGTGCTCGGCTGGCCACTGCTGGCCATCGCCGGATCAGTGCTCTCACTGCTCGGTGGCGCGGCGCTGGTGATCCGCGCACGGCGCTGGAATTCTGGGCTTTCAGCCCGCTACGAACCCCCGGCCGAAGCGCTCAAATCCGACGATCCATGGCGCTCGATGGACCGCGGTGAAGATCCGACGATCACCGATCGCTAGCATCGACGAGTCACCACCGTCGTAGAACCGAGCCACCGGTTCGCTTACACGAGCGAGGGAGCCCCGTGTCCAACGTCCTCGACGACATAGTCGTCGGTGTACGCGAGGACGTCGCCGCGCGTGAAAAGCTGGTGAGCCTCGATGAGGTCAAAGCTGCCGCCAAAGAGGCTCCGCCGGCTCTGAACGGCCTGGCGGCACTTCGCGAACCGGGCGTGGCCGTCATCGCTGAGGTGAAGCGCCGCAGCCCGTCCAAGGGTGCGCTGGCAGAGATCACCGACCCCGCCGCGCTGGCCGCCGAATACCAGGACGGCGGCGCGCGGATCATCAGCGTGCTGACCGAGCAGCGCCGCTTCGGAGGTTCGCTGGAGGACCTCGACCGGGTTCGCTCATCGGTGACGATCCCCGTCCTGCGCAAGGACTTCGTGATCAGTTCCTATCAGGTCCACGAGGCCAGGGCGCATGGAGCCGACGTCGTCCTGCTGATCGTCGCGGCGCTGGAGCAGAACGCGCTCATCGGTTTGCGCGAGCGGATCGAATCGCTCGGGATGACCGCGCTCATTGAGGTGCACGACGAGGACGAGGCCTCTCGCGCGGTGGACGCTGGTGCCAAGGTGATCGGCGTCAACGCCCGCAGCCTGAAGACTCTCGAGGTGGACAGGTCGATCTTCGAGCGGATCGCACCCGGACTGCCCAGCGGCATCGTCAAGATCGCTGAATCCGGAGTGCGGGACGCGCACGACCTGCTCACCTACGCCTCGGCCGGAGCGGACGCTGTCCTGGTGGGCGAAGGCCTCGTCACCTCGGGCAATCCCAGGCAGGCGGTCGCCGACCTCGTCACCGCGGGCTCGCATCCGGCGACGCCAAGGACCTCACGATGAGCCGTAATCTCGACCTGCCTGCTCGCGCAAGCCTCGACGGGCGATGGCGCGGCTGACGAACAGTCAGCAACCGCCATCTTTGTCCTAGGAGAGTTCTGCCATGACCAGTTCCGTCGTACCCGACCCCGCCGCCACTACCACCCCAGATTCCACCGGCCATTTCGGCCCGTACGGGGGGCGCTTCGTTCCCGAGGCCCTCGTTGCCGCATTGGATGAGATCGAGGCGGAGTTTGCCCGCGCCCAGGCCGATCCCGGCTTCGTCGCCGAACTGAGCCGGCTGCTGCGCGACTACGGCGGCCGGCCGTCGCCGCTGTCGGAGGCCGCCCGGTTCTCCGAGCATGCCGGCGGCGCGCGCGTGCTGCTCAAACGCGAGGATCTCAACCACACCGGATCCCACAAGATCAACAATGTCCTCGGTCAGGCATTGCTCACCAAGCGGCTCGGCAAGCAACGGGTGATCGCTGAGACCGGGGCCGGCCAGCACGGGGTGGCGACCGCGACCGCCGCCGCGCTGCTCGGACTCGAATGCACGGTGTACATGGGCGAAGAAGACACCCGCCGGCAAGCCCTGAACGTCGCACGGATGCGGCTACTGGGTGCCGAGGTGGTGCCGGTCACCACGGGTTCGCGGACGCTGAAGGACGCCATCAACGAGGCGTTCCGCGACTGGGTGGCCAACGTCGAGCAGACCCACTACCTGTTCGGGACGGCCGCCGGTCCGCATCCCATCCCGTACATGGTGCGCGAGTTCCACCGGGTGATCGGCCAGGAAGCGCGAGCACAGGTGCTGGAGCGGATCGGGCGGTTGCCGGATGCGGTGCTGGCCTGCGTCGGTGGCGGCTCGAACGCCATCGGGATCTTCTACGACTTCATCCCGGACGCCTCGGTGCGGCTGGTGGGCCTGGAGGCGGCCGGGGATGGCGTCGAGACCGGACGGCACGCGGCGACCATCACCGGCGGCTCGCCCGGCGTGCTGCACGGGGCGCGGTCATACCTGCTGCAGGACGAGAACGGTCAGACGATCGAGTCGCACTCGATCTCGGCCGGCCTGGACTATCCGGGTGTGGGGCCCGAGCATGCGTGGTTGCACGACATCGGCCGGGCCGAATACCGGCCCGTCACCGATGCCGAAGCGATGCAGGCCTTTTCACTGCTGTGCCGCACCGAGGGCATCATCCCGGCGATCGAGAGTGCGCATGCGCTGGCAGGTGCTCTGCAGCTCGGTCGCGAACTGGGCCCCCAAGCGGTGCTACTGGTGAACCTGTCGGGCCGGGGCGACAAGGACGTCTCGACGGCGTCGAAGTATTTCGGCCTGGTGTCGGATGAGGAGCTCGCCGAGTCCCGCCTCGCCGAGGTGTCTGCCGCGGGCGTCGACGATTCGGCCGCGTCATGACCGGCGCCACCTTGGCGGAGGTCCTGGCCGCGGCCAAGACAGAGAATCGGGCGGCACTGATCGGCTATCTACCGGTGGGATATCCCGATGTCGGCCTGTCGATCGATGCCATGAGGGCGATGGTCGACGGTGGCGCGGACATCATCGAGGTGGGGGTTCCGTATTCGGATCCAGGCATGGACGGGCCGACGATCCAGGCGGCGGTCGAACCCGCGGTCAAGGCCGGTGTCGGACTGCGCGAGGTGTTCGCAGCGGTCTCGGCAGTCCGAGCGGCCGGCGCCGTCCCGGTCGTCATGTCGTACTGGAATCCCATTGCCAAATATGGCGTTTCTCGCTTCGCCGGCAGCCTTGCCGAGGCCGGCGGCGCCGGTGCCATCACGCCCGACCTGATCCCGGACGAGGCAGCGGACTGGCTCGCTGCGAGCGATGCCAACCAGCTCGAGCGGGTATTCCTGGTAGCGCCGTCCTCGACCGATGTGCGGGTGAAGTCAACGGCGGCGGCCTCGCGCGGCTTCGTCTATGCGGCATCGACCATGGGCGTCACCGGCACCCGATCAGCGGTCAGCGAGACCGCGACCCGCCTGGTCAGCCGGGTGCGTCAATTGGCTCCCGAGATCGCGGTGTGCGTGGGCCTGGGCGTGTCCAATGCCGATCAGGCCGCCGAGGTGGCGGCGTTCGCGGATGGCGTGATCGTCGGCTCCGCGTTCGTCCGGTGCCTGCTGGACTCGCCGGACCAGGCCGGTGTCCGAGCCGCCGGATCGCTGGCAGGTCAGCTCTCAGACGGCGTTCGGCGCAGGTAGCGCTAACCGCTTGTGGCGTGGAGTCCGTGCAGGCACGG
>JAVEES010000245.1 GCA_030840285.1 Pseudonocardiales bacterium | reverse complement strand
ACGCCTATTTCACGGAGGAGGTTGCCTATTTCACGGACGAGGTTGCCTATTTCACGGAGGAGGTTGCCTATTTTGCGGAAGAGGTCGTGATGACGGCGATGGTGTCGCCCTCGGTGATCACGTCGCCCTCGCTCACCGCGATCTCGGTCAGCGTGCCGGTGACCTCGGCAAGCACCGGGATCTCCATCTTCATCGATTCGAGGATGACCAGGGTGTCGCCGGGCTGCACCGTGTCACCGGTCTGCGCGACCACCTTGAAGACGTTGGCTACGAGTTCGGCGAACACCGTGTGGGTCATGTCGGGAAACCTACGCCACCGGGTTGCCCCCGCCGTTGCCGCACGATTTTGGGGTGGAGTCCGGGCTACCCGGGCCTCCCCGCCAAAGCCGTGCTTGAGCCCCGCGGCGGGGACGGCTCAGAAGTCGATGTTGTGCATGACGTGCTTGATGCGGGTGTAGTCCTCCAGCCCGTACATCGACAGATCCTTGCCATAGCCCGAATGCTTGAACCCGCCGTGCGGCATCTCGGCCACCAGGGGGATGTGGGTGTTCACCCAGACGCAGCCGAAGTCCAGCCGGCGCGATACCCGCATCGCGCGTCCGTGGTCCCGGGTCCACACCGAGGAGGCCAGCCCGTACTCGACATCGTTGGCCCAGCGCACCGCCTCCTCCTCGTCGGTGAAGGACTGGACCGTAATGACCGGCCCGAAGATCTCGGTGCGGATCTGCTCGTCGTCCTGCTGGATCCCCGACAGCACGGTCGGCTCGTAGAAGAAGCCGGCCTGCCCCTGCCGATGCCCACCGGTCAGCAACGAGGCGTGGCTGGGCAGCCGGTCCACCAGCCCCGACACGTGCGCCAGCTGGTTGGCATTGTTGAGCGGCCCGTACAGCACGTCGGCGTCGTCGGCAGCCCCCGTCTTGGTGGCCTTGGCCTGCTCGGCCAGCGCCGCCGCGAACTCCTCGGCGAAGCCGGCTCGGGCCAGCACCCTAGTTGCCGCCGTGCAGTCCTGGCCCGCGTTGAAGTAGCCGGCGACCGCGATGGCCTCGGCGGCGGCCTCGATGTCGACGTCGTCGAAGACGATCACCGGCGCCTTGCCGCCGAGTTCGAGATGCACCCGCTTGAGGTCCTTCGCCGCGGCCTCGGCGACCTGCATCCCGGCCCGGGTGGATCCGGTGATCGACACCTGCGCTGGGATCTTGTGCGAGACCAGTTCGCGTCCGGTGTCACGGTCGCCGCACACCACATTGAAGACGCCCGCGGGGAAGAACTCGGCCGCGATCTCGGCCATCAGCACCGACGAGGCCGGCGTGGTGTCCGACGGCTTGAGGACGACCGTGTTGCCGGCGGCAAGCGCTGGCGCGAACTTCCACACCGCCATCATCATCGGGTAGTTCCAGGGCGCGACCTGGCCGCAGACGCCGATCGGTTCGCGTCGCACGTAAGAGGTGTGCCCGGCCATGTACTCGCCGGCGGACTTGCCCTCCAGCAACCTCGCCGCGCCCGCGAAGAAGCGGATCTGGTCGAGCATCGGCGGAACCTCTTCGCTCAGGGTCAGCGCGATCGGCTTGCCGGTGTTCTCGCTCTCGACCGCGACCAGTTCCTCCGCGCGCGCTTCGAGGGCATCGGCGAACTTGAGCAACGCCCGCTGCCGATCGCTGGGTGTGCTGTCCCGCCAGGACTCGAACGCCTTGGACGCAGCCTGATACGCCCGGTCGACATCCTCGGGTCCGGACAGCGGCGAATTCAGGTAGACCTCGCCGGTCGCCGGATTCACCACGTCCAGCGTTCGGCCGTCAGCGGCGGGGACCCGCTGCCCGTCAATGAAATTCAGTACTGAACGCGCCATTACGTACCTCATTCGCGGTAGGGCAACGATTTCTGTACCCGTTCTACCGTTAAGACAACGAATACTTCAAGGGAAATGGCGGAAGCATTCCAACTGGCTTCATGTCCGGTCCGATGGCGAGTCGGGTGGCGAGTCGGGTGGCGGGTTGGATGGCGCGCGCCCGGCGGCCCCGCTAGACTGGCGCCACCATGCGCGCGCTGCTTCTGCTTTGCGGCCGCGACGAGGCATCGGGACTGTAGCTCGCTTCTACGGCGGCCAGTCCGGTCGGCCCCTCGTCGCGGGGCGTTGTGCTGTGCCGGCCGCTCGTTCGTCTCAATACCGGCCTGCATCCCGGCCGGTGCCTCTTCCAGGAGCCAAATCCCATGAACAACCCTGACGTGACCCCGGCCCGCGCCCGATCGACGCAACGCCCGTCCTCGATGCCGGTGCACCGGTACTCGATGTTTCCGCCGGTCGAGTTGCCGGACCGGAAGTGGCCGGCGCGCTCGATCACCACCGCCCCGCGCTGGTTGGCCACCGACCTGCGGGACGGGAACCAGTCGCTGATCGACCCCATGAACACCGCCCGCAAGCGCGCCATGTTCGAGCTGCTGGTGAAGATGGGTTACAAAGAGATCGAGGTCGGCTTTCCGGCCGCCAGCCAGACCGATTTCGACTTCGTCCGTGAACTGATCGAGACCGGACGCATCCCCGAGGACGTCACGATCTCGGTGCTGACCCAGGCTCGTGAGGAACTCATCGAGCGCAGCGTCCAGTCGCTCATCGGCGCGCACCGGGCCACCGTGCACATGTACAACGCGGCGGCGCCGGTGTTCCGCAAGGTGGTGTTCGGCTTCGGCGGAGACGGCCGGGAGGAATGCAAGACCATCGCCACCCAGGGCATCCAGGCGGTGATGAAGAACGCCGAGTATTACCTGAGCGGCACCGAGTTCGGGCTGGAGTACTCGCCCGAGATCTTCATGGACACCGAGCTCGACTTCAGCCTGGAGATCTGCGAAGCGGTGATGGACGTCTGGCAGCCCGACGCGCAGCGCGAGATCGTGCTGAACCTGCCGTGCACGGTGGAACGCTCGACCCCGAACGTGTACGCCGATCAGATCGAGTGGATGAGCCGCAACCTGTCCCGCCGGGACTACATCGCGCTGTCCGTGCATACCCACAACGACCGCGGCACGGCGGTTGCCGACGCCGAACTGGCCGTGCTGGCCGGCGCGGACCGCGTCGAGGGCTGCCTGTTCGGCAACGGTGAGCGCTCGGGGAACGTCGATCTGGTGACGCTGGGCCTTAACCTCTACAGCCAGGGCATCAACCCCGAGATCGACTTCTCCGACATCGACGAGATTCGCCGCACGGTCGAGTACTGCAACCGGATCGGAGTCCACGAGCGGCACCCGTATGCCGGTGATCTGGTGTACACCTCGTTCTCGGGCTCACACCAGGACGCGATCAAGAAGGGCTTCGAGGCGCTCGAGCAAGCTGCCAAGGACGCCGGCAAGCCGGTGGCCGAGCTGCCCTGGCTGATCCCGTACCTGCCGATCGACCCCAAGGACGTCGGCCGCTCCTACGAGGCCGTGATTCGGGTCAACTCCCAGTCCGGCAAGGGCGGCGTCGCCTACGTCATGAAGAGCGAGCACTCTCTCGATCTGCCGCGCCGGTTGCAGATCGAGTTCAGCCAGGTGATCCAGCGGCACACCGACGGTGAGGGCGGCGAGGTCAACGCCGCTCAGATGTGGTCGATCTTCGCCGACGAGTACCTGTTCTCCTCAGCTCCCGGCACCGTCACCGGCGATCCCGCGCTGGGCGAGCAGGCCTTCGCGCTGAAGTCGTTCTCCTCATCCTCCGACGATGGCGTCGAGCGGGTCACCGCGAAGGTGAGCGCGTTCGGCAAGGACTGGGATATCTCCGGTGTCGGCAACGGCCCGATCGCCGCGTTCTGCTCCGGCCTATCCGAGCTCGACATGGGGCTCGGCGGCGTGAACGTCCGGGTGCTGGACTACAGCGAGCATGCCCTGACCTCGGGCCGTGACGCCGAGGCGGCCGCCTACCTCGAGATCGAGATCGGCGAGCGGGTGCTGTGGGGCGTCGGGGTGAGCGAGTCGATCGTCGGCGCGTCCCTGCGTGGCGTGATCAGCGCCCTCAACCGCGTCGCCCGAGCGCGCTGACCCCCGACCCACCCCTCTAACTGCGCAAAATAGGCGTCGCAACCCG
>JAVEES010000109.1 GCA_030840285.1 Pseudonocardiales bacterium | reverse complement strand
AGGACTCCGAAGAACGTCACCCCGGCCAGCACGAGTTGTGGATAGGTGCCGATGATCGTCCACAGGTTGGCCAGCGTCTTGTTCTTGGTGAGTTCGGCATCGCGCAACCGTTGCGCGTCGGCGGTGAACGTCTTCAGGAGTTGGCCGCGGCGCCCGAAGGACTTGATGACCCGGATACCGAGGACGGATTCCTCGACGCCCGTTGCCAGGTCACCCGTCAGGTCCTGCGCCCTGCGGGCCTCGATGTTGTACTTGCGCTCGTAGTAGCGCGTCGCGATACCCAGCGGCGCCATCACCACGCAGACGCAGATTCCGAGCAGCGGATCGAGCCTGATCAACATGGCGAGCACGACCACGATGACGGCGAGGTTGGCGAAGAAGAAGACCGCCATGAAACCCACGAAGCGCCGTAGCGTCGAGAGGTCACTGGTCACGCGGGACAGCAGCTGACCGGACGGCCAGCGGTCATGGAAACTCACCGGCAGGCTTTGCAGGTGCTCATAGAAGTCGCGGCGCATATCGGTTTCGATGGCCAGCGCGGACGTCGTCATGGCACGCCGGCGGATACCGAACAGCACGGCCTCGAGGACCCCGAACAGCAGCGCTACCCCGATCAGCGGGTACATGCCGCTGGTGTCGTGCCGCGCGATCGGGCCGTCGATGAGCGCCGCGGTCACCAGCGGCAGGATCGACTGCACGACCATTGCCAGCGTCGCGACGATCAACATGAAGATCAGATAGCCACGGTAGGGCCTGAGCCACGGCCAGAGCCTGAGCAGATCCTTGACCGATCCCTGGGTGTCGGTCCGGGTCTGATCCGCCTCGTCGTCCGTCTGAATCAGCCCGCCTGCCACGGTGATGCACCCTACGACGGGCTACCGACAACAGTCGAATGGATTAAACCGGTCAGCGCAAACGCGGCCCTATTCGGACTTGCGGCGGACTCCCAGCAGGATGTCGTCCCAGGATGGCATCCTCGGCTTGTCGCCAGCGCGGCCGCGCTTGTGCGGAGTCTCCAGCGGCGCATCGGTACCTGGTTCATGCTGAGCGGGTTCATGCTGAGCGGGTTCATGCTGGGCTGTTTCGGGGTGGGCTGTTTCGGGCCGGGCTGTGTCGGGGTGGGCTGTTTCGGGCCGGGCTGTGTCGGGGCGGGCTGTTTCCGGGCGAGCTGTTTCCTGCTGGACTGTTTCGTGACGGGCTGTTTCGGGCGGTGCGGGATGGGCGAGCCCGAGATCCAGCGGCAGCGGCGGCTCGTGCCAGCCGGTGTCGCCGGTCGGGTCCAGGGCTTCCTGGTCGAAGAGTTCGTCGGCCAGGTCCTCATCCAGCCGGACGGGGATCGGGTGGGTGTGCGACTTCAGCCGGCGTGAAGGCAACCGGATCGGCGGCCGCAGCTCGCTCGGAGCGTTCGAGGCCGAGCCGGCTCCGGTGTCGGATCGAGGGTTCGTTGAGCCGATATCGAGGGCATCGTCGGGGGATGGCACCGCGGTCAGCGACGGTGGCCCGGGAAGCTCCTCGGGCTCCGGGGGCTGCAGGGCCTTGAGTGGCCGTCCCGATAGCAGGTCCGAGGCCGTGTCGTTCAGCGCCGAGACCGTCCGGTTGAGCAAGGCGAAGGAGAATCGAGCGGCGAGTTCGGTGTCCTCAGCGCCGTAGGTGCGGGCCGTGAAGACGGCGGTGACCGTCCAGCCACCATCCGGTCGGCGGACCGCGTCCCATCGCACGCCGGTCGGCTCGGCTCCCAGCGACGCCACGCGGGCGTCGAACAGCTCACCGAACGGCACCGCATGGCCCTCGCCGTTGCGGGCCCTGCCACGGCGGGCTTCGTCGACGACCCGTTGCCGTTCGGCCAGTACCGGGTAAGCGAAGCGCATCACCTTGTCGAGCGAGACGCCGGCCTCCTCGGCGATGGCCTGCGGGTCCTCACCGGCGCGGACCCGCATCTGAATGTCTCGTGGTCGCAGATCGATCACGGCTTCCTCCCCGCTCGTCGGCTGCTCGCTCCGAGCTTGGTCCGGTGCGCCGATGCCCATCGCGGCAATGATCTTGTCGTCCACAACGAGGCTGAACTGCTTACCGCTCTCGGGGTTCTCCAGGATGACGCTGCCGTCATCACCGGGTCCCACGTAGCGGAGTTCACGCACCGCCTGACCATACGTTCTGCCGCCGGAGATAGGGAGCGTCCACGCCGCATCGCCGCCAATCCCCGCCGCCAACTGGTGCATCGCCTGTCGCCATCGCCGCCCGTGCCGCCATCGCTCGTCGCCATCTTGATCAACTCGCGTCTCGTGTCGCTATCGCAGCAGCAAACGTGTGTTGATCACCGAAAGTTCGGGGTCGCCGGGGACGTCAGCGTCGCCAGCCCTCGCGGGCAAGATGCTTGGGCTGGCTCAGAGCCTCGGGACGAGGTAGTCGATGCAGGCCGTCAGGGCACTGACGTCGTCCGGGTCGACCGCCGGGTACATCGCGATCCGCAGCTGGTTGCGGCCCAGGCTCCGGTACGGCTCGGTATCGACGATTCCGTTGGCTCGCAGCGCCCGGGCCAGTGCGCTGGCGTCCACGCTGTCGGCGAAATCGATGGTCCCGACGACGGGGCTGCGCAGCTGCGGATCGGCCACGAACGGAGTCGCGAACTCCGAGGACTCCGCCCACCCGTAGAGCCGGCTCGCCGATTCGGCGCTGCGTGCGGTGCTGTGCGCCAGGCCGCCGCCGGCGATCATGGCCTCGATCTGGTGGGCCAGCAACCAGAGCGTGGCGATAGCGGGGGTGTTGTACGTCTGGTCCTTGGCGCTGTTGTCGATCGCGAGCGACAGGTCGATCGAGGGTGGCTGCCAGCGTCCGGATGCCTTGATCTCAGCGACTCGCTCCAGGGCCGCGGGGGAGAAGAACGCCAGCCAGAGGCCCGCGTCGCCGGCGAAACCCTTCTGCGGCGCGAAGTAGTAGACGTCGGTCTCGGACAGGTCCACCGGGATGCCGACCGCGGCCGACGTCCCATCGATGAGGTGCAGTTGATCCGCTCGCGAGCCCGGGACGCGCTCGACCGGAGCCATCACGCCGGTGGACGTTTCGTTGTGCGGCCAGGCGTAGGCGTCCACATCGTCCTCGAAGACGGCCTGGCTGGCCGAGCCCGGGTCAGCGCGCCGAATGGTCGGATCGCCGAGGAATGGCGCTCCTTGGGTGACCGCCGCGAACTTCGCTGAGAACTCGCCGAACGCCAGGTGCTGGCAGCGATGGCGGATGAGGCCGAAGGCGGCGGCGTCCCAGAATGCGGTGGAGCCGCCGTTTCCGAGCACGACCTGGTAGCCCCTCGGCGGACGGAACAGCTCCGTCAGTCCGGCGCGGACCCGTCCGACCAGCGACTTCACGGGCGGCTGCCGGTGAGAGGTTCCCATCACCCGGACGCCACGCTCCGCGAACCCCGCGATCAGCGACGCCGGGACCTTGGACGGGCCCGATCCGAAGCGCCCGTCCTTGGGCAGCAGCTCGGTCGGGATCGCAGGCGTCGCCGGAGTTTCGGTCACCCGATCATCCTTCCAGGCTGTGTCCCCAGCCCGCTTTGGGCGTCCCGAAATCCCCGAATTGCTCAACCAGAGGGTATTTCCAGACGCCCAAAGCGGTGTTATTCGGCGGCCTGTTGCAGTAGGCCTAGCAGCGTTGCTGGCGACTGCGCGCCCTGGACGCCGATCGCACGGTCGGCCACGAAGATCGGCACCGCGGTGATTCCAAGTGCCCGCGCCTCGGCCAGGCAGGCTTGCACTGCCTCTGCGAAGGCTGGCTCAGTGAGTGCCGAGCTGATGGTCGCCTCGTCGAGCCCGGCACGCCGTCCGGCAGCGGCGAGCACCTCCGGATCTGCGATGTCCTCGCCGCGCGTGAAGTGGCCGGCGAACAGGTCTTCGGCCACGGCAAGCTGGGTAGCGAACCCGCCGCCGAGGTAGGCAGCTTCGATGAGCTGGTGTGCGAGCAAGGTGCTTGCGGCGATCGCATCACCCATCCGCAGCTCCAGGCCGATCTCCGCGCCCGCCCTCGTCACGTTGTCGGTGAGCTGAGCAGCTCGTGAGCCGAATCGCTCGCTCAGATAATCGGTCAGCGGACGGCTCGGTCCGGTGAAGTCGGGCTGCAGAAGGTACGGGCGCAGCCGGACGTCGACCCGTCCACCCTCGGCCCGGAACTGCTCGATCGCCGGTTTGAGCTTGGTCTCACCGATGTAGCACCACGGGCACACCACATCGGAGAAGACCTCGAGCTGGACCGTCCGGTCAGGGTTTGCAGCCGTCACGCGGCAGCCCGTCGCAGGGTCGCAAGCTCGTCCGCGCTCAGCGTGATGTCCTTGATGGCCAGCAGGTCGGGCAACTGCTCGGCGGTGCGGGCCGAGGCGATCGGGGCCAGCACGGTGCTCTGCTGGTTGAGCCAGGCGAGCGCGATGGCCGAGATCGGTGCCTGGCGGGCGGCTGCGATCTGGTCCAGCGCGTCGATCACGCCATAGCCGCGATCGTTGGCGTAGCGGGAGATCACGCTCGAGGCGCGAGGTGAATCGACCTCGGTGCCACGGCGGTACTTTCCGGTCAGGAAGCCGGCGGCCAGCCCCCAATAGGGCAGGGTTGCCAGGTTGTGCGCCTCGGCGACCTCTCCGACACCCGATTCGAACTCAGCGTGATCGAGCAGGTTGTACAGCGGCTGGATTGCCGCGTAGCGCGCCAGGCCGTTGGCATCGGAAACCTTCAGCGCTGATTCGAGGCGGTCGGCGGAGAAGTTCGATGCCCCGAGGTAGCGGACCTTACCGGCCTTGACCAGTGCGTCGAACGCGGTGAGGGTCTCCTCCTGCGGAGTGCTCTGGTCGTCCTGGTGAGCCCAGTAGAGATCGATGTAATCGGTCTTCAGCCGGGCGAGCGAATCGTCGACGGCCTTGCTGATGGTGCTCGCGCGCAGGTTGTCCAGGCCCGCGAGGCTGCCGACCTTGGTGCCGATGAAGAGCTTGTCGCGCTTGCCGGTCTTGGCGATCCACTCGCCGATGATGGTCTCGGATTCGCCGCCCGAGTTGCCCTCTGCCCAGGCCGAGTACACGTCAGCGGTGTCTACCTGGGAGCCGCCGGCGTCGACGAAGCCATCGAGGATGCGGAAGGACTCCTGCCGATCGGCGGTCCATCCGAACACGTTGCCACCGAGCACCAGGGGAAGGTCGGACCGAGCGTCCGTTGCGAAAGTCATGCTCGGCTCAACAATGGAAAGGTCCGATGTCTTCCGCGTCGCCCGTTTTCGTGATCTTCGCCGCTCCGTTTTTGGTGACCCGCCGTTTTTGGTGATCATCTCGCGTTTCGTGTCGTTATGGCAGCAGCAGACGTGAGTTGATCTAGGTCGGTAGTCCGGTGCGTTCGGTATCGACGCCTCCTGCCAGCGCTCTCGGGGTCTTCACGGCTCATCGGATCTAGGCTGCTGGATTGGCGTCCGGACGGAGGTAGGGAGGCATGACGGTGCGCGACGATCAGCATGGCGAACCCTTGGCCGGCGGCGGCATGACGACCGTCGTTCGGATCGGCGAGACCGTGCATAGGAGTCGTGGACCGTGGAGCGAACGGGTGGAGGCGCTGCTTACCCACCTTGAGAATGTTGGCTTCACCCATGCACCAAACTTTGTAGAAATCTCCGACACGGGCGATGAGATCCTCCAGTATCTGAAAGGCGATATCGGGAGCTATCCGCTGTCTGATGCTGCACGCAGTTCGACGGCGATCGCTTCGGCCGGCGCGATCTTGCGCCAGTTGCACGATGCGACGGCGGGCGTGGCGCCGAGCATGGTCGGCGGTTGGATGCTTGCGGATGTGTCGCCGGCCGAGGTCATCTGCCATGGCGACTACGCGCCGTACAACTGCGTTTTCGATGGGGAACGGGTTGTCGGAATCATCGACTTCGATGCCGCTCATCCCGGGCCGCGATTGCGAGATATCGCTTACGCGGTATATAGATTCGCGCCGCTGACCGATCCCGGCAGCGAGGTGGGTTTCGGTTCACTTGAGGAGCAAGCGGAACGAGCCCGAATGTTCTGTGACAGTTATGGACTGGACGATCGAAGCACGCTGGTCGCCAGCGTATGTGGACGATTGCGCGACCTGGTTGAGTTCATGCGGGCGGAAGCAGCGAGCGGGAATGTTGCTTTCGCAGCGCACATTGCGGCCGGTCATGACTTGAGTTACTTGCGTGATGTTGCCTATATCGAACGACATTCCGAGGCCATTACCGAGATCGTCACGAGGCGCGGTGGGTTGGGCGGGGCATGACCGCGTTCGCTGTTTTCTGGTGATCATCTCGCGTCTGGTGTTGCTATGGCAGCAGCAGACGTGTGTTGATCTCGGATCGTGGT
>JAVEES010000102.1 GCA_030840285.1 Pseudonocardiales bacterium | reverse complement strand
AGCGACATCGATGCCGACACCGCCCTGCTGCACAACCCGAAGCTGTCGACTTGCTACACCCAGCTTGTCAAGAAGGAGCTCGGGGCCGCGCTACCCGGCGGCGCCACTATCGAGTCGGCATCGATCAAGATCACTCCCGGATCAGCCGGCGGCCCGGCCAACATCGTCGCAACGGGCAGCGGAACGATCAAAGTGAACGTCAACGGCCAGCAGGTACCGGTCTATCTGAACGTTGCCTTCATCACCGGGCCGTTGATCGAGGCCGAACTGGACGCCGAAAACATCGGCGCACCCGTCCCACCAGCTTTGTTCCGCTCGCTCGTCGCCGCCATGGCTGCGCGTGCCGGCAAGCCGTAAGCCTGACTCCGTAGGCGACTTCGATTTTGGCGTGGAGTCCGTGATAGCCCGGACTCCACGCCAAAAGCGGGAGGCGAAGCAACCGAGCGGCTATCGCAGGACCGCGAACAGCTTCCTCATGATGCTGCCGATGTCCTTGTCCTCGTCCGGGACGAGGACAGCCACCGAGAGGTGACGTTCGGGGACGACGGTCAGCAGGGCCAGGTAGCCAGGCGTCGCGCCGCTGTGACCGACGCTGTCGGCGATGCCGAATTGCAGGTGGTGAAACAGCATCGTTCCCAAGCCGTAGCCCGTCCCGAATTCGATGTCGTCGGCTGATTGCTGCACCACCATCGCGTGCGACAGGTCGGCGGACAACACCCGAGCGCCGTAGAGCTGGTAGCCCCACCGCGCCAGGCTCGGTGCGTCGGCGGCCATACCCGCTGCCGAGAATCCGGCGCTGGCTACGGCACGGCTGGGCAGGTAACCATCAGCTGACCCCAGCTCCAGCCGCCGGGGCGGCGCAGCGAGCGGTGGCGTGGGCCGCTCCCCGTCCTGCACCGCCACCCGGACCAGACCGGCGGGCTTGATCAGGTCAGCACGCAACGCAGCGGCCAACGGCTGCCGGCTCACCTGCTCGACGAGCATTCCCAGCAGCAGGTAGTTCGCGCTGCTGTAGACCGGCCGACCGCCAGGGCGAGCCGGCCTGCCCTTGAGCACGGACAGCGTCTGTTGAGGTGTCCAGTGCCGCTCCGGATCGGCGCTGACCTGGCTCAGCGCGGCGTCGAGTTCCGCCTCGCCGGACACGCCGCTTGTCATGTTGAGAGCTTGGCGGACGGTAGCGCCGTTGCCAGCCAGCCGATGGTGCAGATACTTCGACAGCGGCGCCTCCAGGTCGAGCTTTCCCTCTCCGGCAAGGTGTAACACCTCAGCGGCGGTGAACGTCTTGGAGATACTGCCGATCGCCATCATCGTCGACGGCGTCAGCGGCGAGCCGTCATCGCATCGCCCCGCCGCACCGGACCAGGATCCTCGATCGCTCAGTACCGCAGCGGTCACTCCGGACACGACGTCGGGAGGATCGGGAAATCCGCCACGTTTGAGTTGGGCGTCCTCGGCGACCAGCCCATCGAGGACGGCTTGCAGCGCGGCCACTTTCTCGGCCGGCAACGGATCCTTCCCGGGGTCTGGGAAACGAGGCGCGGTGGTGGAGGAAGCCGAAGGGTCCGGGACATCAGGAGTCGGGGCCACCATCTTGTGACCGGCGGTACAACCGACCGCGACAACCAGCGTCAGAGCGGCTGCCAACCGGACTGCGATGCCGCGGCTGAACCATTCCATCTGCGGCTCCCCCGGACACCGCGTCGGCCGGCGCAGCTGCCGACCAGCTGCCGACCACGCACAAAGCATGATCCCGGTCGGCGCACCTGGCAAGGACGCGACCCAGCCCTGGAATCACTGCCCACGCGGTGGGAACTCAGCTTTGTTTGCTTGAATCGTGTGTGATCTCCCGACGTTTCGGCACGACCGCCCTTGCCACCCTGGTGCTCTGTGTCAGCGTGTGCACAGCGGCCTGCACCCCCACCAAGAAGACTCCGCCGGAGCAGGTCGCCGCGGCGGCCTACCTGAACGCGCTGGGCGGCAGAAACGCCGACGCCGCGGCCAAGGTGACCGACGACGCGAGTGCCGCCGCGACTGCGATCAAGGCCAGCCTCGACAGTCTGGGTAGCACGGCCAGCGGCCAACTGCAGGTTTCCGGCCTGGCGGACAGGACGAAGACGTCTGCGACCGCGAACTACACGGCCTCCTGGAAGTTGCCCGGCACGTCGAGCTCGTGGACGTACACCGGCACGTTGCCGATGATCAAGCAGGCGAACAGCTGGCTGGTGAAGTGGTCCCCGGCGGCGATCTACCCGAGGTTGCCGGCCGCTTCGCACCTGGCGCTCAAGCGGGTCCAGCCACCGCGATCATCGCTAACTGATCGAGCTGGTGCGCCGCTGTTCACGCCGACCAAGGTGGTCACGGTCGGCATCGACCCCGCGAAGGTCACCAACCTGAACAGCCTCGCCGCCGCGCTGGCCGCGGTGCCGCAGCTTCAATCGACCGCCGCGGAGATCATCAGCGCGGTCAAGGCTGCCCCGAAGACCCAGCTCGTTCCGATCATCACCCTTCGACAGCAGGTCTATGCCACCGTCAGGGACAAGATCTACAACCTCGACGGCACCCAGTTCCAGAGCGGTACCGAGTTGTTGCCGCCCACCTCGCAATTCGCCAAGCCGTTGCTCGGTAACGTCGGCCAAGCCACGAAGGAGATCATCGACAGTTCGAGCGGACGCATCGTCGCCGGCGATACCACGGGACTGTCGGGCCTGCAGAGGGCCCTCGATGCGCAGTTGGCTGGTTCGGCCGGGGTCGATGTGTACGCTGCCGCCGACTCCGACGGCGCGCTCGGAACCAAGCTGGCCACGGTGAGCGCTCCCAAGCCAGGCACGCCAGTACAGCTCACCCTTGACCGGACGATCCAGAATGCTGCCGACGCCGCGCTGTCCACCGTGGCGCTGCCGGCCGCCCTGGTCGCTGTACAGCCTTCGACGGGTAAGATCCTCGCGGTGGCAAACAGCGCTGCCGCGAGCGGTGACATCGCGCTCGTCGGCCAGTACCCGGCTGGTTCGACATTCAAGATCGTGACGTACACGGCTGCATTCGCGAACAAGCCGACCCTGACCGCATCCTCACCCGTCGAATGCCCCGCCACCGTCACGGTGAACGGACGGCAGTTCGAGAACGAGAACAAGTTCTCGCACGGCACCATCCCGCTCAGCGCCGCCTTCGCCTACTCCTGCAACACCACCGCGATCGCTACCGCGATGGGCCTGCCCGCGACCGCACTGCACCAGGCGGCGACATCGCTGGGCCTTGGCGCACAGTGGGATCTCGGCGGTATCGATGCCTTTTCGGGCTCCATTCCGCAAAGCGTCGACGGCACCGAACGCGCTGCCGAAGCGATCGGCCAGGGCAAGGTGCTGGTCAGTCCGCTGTCGATGGCGTCCATCGCGGGTTCGGCGATGAGCGGAAAGCCGATCGCCCCGTCACTGCTGGCCAGCAAACCCGGTGCCGCCGGCAGCCCACAGCCGGCGAGGCTTACCGCGGCGCTGAACGCCTTGATGCGAGCGACGGTGAGCCAGCCGGGTGCGACCGCGTACGCGCTGTCGGACCTGCCCGGCAACGTGGAAGGCAAGACCGGCACCGCCGAATTCGGTAATGCCAATCCTCCCAAGAGCCACTCGTGGTTTGCCGGTGGCCGCGGCGATCTGGCCTTCGCCGTGTTCATCTACGGCGGCGAGGCATCCACCAGCGGAGCCGTGCCGATCGCGCGATCATTCCTGACGGCAGTCCCCTAGCCTTGACGGCAGTCCCCTAGCCTGCCAGTAGCTTTCAGCAAGCGGCCAAGCCGCCGAAGTATCCGGTGGTAAATGCCTGGATGCGGTCCAACGCCGTGCTTCCGCGGGCTCCGTACGCTTGATCGAGCGGGACCAGCTTGATGACGGCAGCGGTCGCCTCGTCCATATCTGGTGGCGAAAGCTGAAAGCCGGTGGGGACGTTGTCGCTGTTGATCGAGGACGTGAACGCGCCGCTATAGCAACTGGCGGCCAGCAGCGCGGCCTTGTCATTAGTCGAGGCGTTGAACAGCTGTGCCCGCACCGCCATGCCCCACCCGTAGACGAAAAGCGTTCCCAGCGCGTAATCCGCCGGTGCGTTGTCGACCAGCTGCACCTGACCGCTGCTTTGATCGATCCTCTTGTCCGGCAGGCTGTTGTAGGACTGACGGGCAAAGGCATCGTCGAAATACACCATATTCTGCGTGGAGCACTAGTTGAACTCACTGGGACCGGACGGCTGGCATGCCGGATGAGCCGCCTGACGTTGACTCACGCTCTTCCATCCCTTGCTGATCGAGCGGGCTGCTGCCGTCCAATAGCTGTTGAGCGTGCTCTGCAATGTGTCGGTCCCGTTCTGCGGAGCCGCATTGACCAGCTGCGAGTAGGGCAGGTTGCCGTGCCGCAGGTAGTCGGCATCGGAGGTGAAGGGGCGCTCGGTGAAGCTGCGCGAGAAGAAGCTATTGCCGAAGCAGTACGTGGCCGACTTCGCAACCCCGTCGGCCATTGCGGAAAGCCGGTCGAAGCCGTTGCCATGCGAGATCTGCTCGGCGCTGACAGGTGGCGGGTCACGGACCTGCAAGTACCCGAGCAGGGTGCGCTCCAGATCGGCCTGCGACGCAGTGACATATGTCGTCTGATGGTTCAGTGCCGCGGCGATGAAAGCACCGGACGCACAGTCAGCCTGCGTTTCGGTATAGATGGTCGGCCTGTCCGATCCACCGCCGAAGATGCCGAGCCGTTGTTGAATCGCGTGCCCCCATTCATGGGCGATCACGGCGGCGATGATGAACTGTCCGTACTTGGCACCCAACTGCGCCACCAGGTGTTCGGGATTTCGGTCATACACCAAGGAGTCGTCGGCAAGGCAGTAGAAGGCGTTGCTCACGGCAGCCTTCGGATCCTGTCGTAGACAAGCATTCTCTTTATCCGCAGCCGTAAGTCGATCACCGTCGACGGAATAGATCTTGCCCTTGAGTTCGGGATAGGCCTTCCCGCCTGAGACCTTCGGATAATTCTTTCGCCAGAAGGCCTCGACGTCGGCGACCGCGTTCTTGATGCTGCGATCGAAGGGCGATGAAGTGTCGCCGAGCACCGCCACGGACGCAGCCTCCGACGACGAGCTCGCCGGTTGACGCGATTTTCCCGAGGTGCACCCTGTCACCACAGTGATGACGAGCAACATGATCAACAGCCCACGCACGGTTGTCCGGGATTTACGTCGGACGGCTGGCATTTGCGGCCCACTCAAATGGATCGGCTCACGGCCCTGTCTGCCGCGCCACAGCAGCGTGGCTTCCTTCAAACGCTACGCGTTCGAACAAGCCGGTTCTAGTCAGCGGCGTGATTGGGTTCAGTCCAGCCGAATGCTGAGCACGGCGCTGATAGCTAGGGATCTGTCCTGGCTTGTGAGCTGAAGGCTTCGTGGTCGGTCAGAACATCGTCGATTATCCGGAGATTCGTCCCGGCGGCTGTCGGATTCCTGTCAATATCTTGGCCCAGGCCGATCAGCGATTTCCACAGTGCCCAGCCGCGGGCGCGAGACCAGGTGGCAGCGTCCTGCCCGACGCGTTGCCGGAAAGCTTCACGACTGTCACCCGACAAGAAAGTCCAGGCAATCACAAGGTCACAGGCTGGATCGCCCACGCCTGAGGTCCCGAAGTCCAGGACGGCGCTGAGTCTTCCATCCCGAAGAAGAAGGTTTCCGCTGGCGATATCGCCGTGGAACCACACTGGAGGCCGGGTGGCTGTGGCTGCGACGGCGGAGTCCCACACCGCGGCGGCTTTCGCCGTATCGACGCGGCCATCCAGTTCTGCGAGGCAGCGGCGGGTTTCGGCATCGTAGTTGGCCGGCGGCGTACCGCGGTAGAAGCTG
>JAVEES010000097.1 GCA_030840285.1 Pseudonocardiales bacterium | reverse complement strand
CGCACCAGCTTTGTGCTCGACCAGCGGATGCGGAGCGATCTTGCCGGGATGCACCACCGGGGCCCCGACGGCGTCCTGTCGGTCATGGAGTTCGAGGTGACCCAGACGCCCGAGTTCTTCATGAGCGGCGGAGCCATGTACGGCTCGGCCGGCGACTACCTCCGGCTGTTGCGGGCACTTCTGAATCTGGGGACCCTCGACGGCGTGCAGGTGCTGCGCCCGGAAACGGTCGTCGATGCCGCGGGCAACCAGCTCGGTGAGCTCTCCGTGCGCCCGCTGGCAACCCTGGATCCCACAAGCTCCAACGACGTCACGCTGATGCCGCGAATGGGGGAGAAGTGGAGCCTGCTCGGTTTGCGCAACGAAAGCGTGACGCCCAACGGACGCTCACAGGGCAGCATGTTCTGGTGCGGTATGGCCAACTGCTACTACTGGGTTGACTGGCAGCGCGGCGACACCGGGCTGCTGTGCACTCAGGTGCTGCCCTTCGTCGACCCGGTAGTGCTCGACGCGTTCGACTCCTTCGAACGCGCCATCCACCACCCGCTTTGGGCGTCCCCAAATCCCCAAAATGGCCCTCCCAGGGCTATTTCCAGACGCCCAAAGCGGGGCTCACCGTTCGAGCACGGCCTTGGCCTTGTCGAGTGAGGCGACCTCAGAATCCATCGCCTTCTGCACCGGTCTCGACATGAGCAGCCCTTTCAGGCCGGACAGCTGGGCGTCCAGGGACATCGTCACCTCGGTGCCGCCCTCGACAGCGCGCAATTGGTAGTCACCGGTGGGACGGACAGGCCCCGCCGTGACCCGAAAGGCCAGATGCGAGTCAGGCTGGTAGCTGGTCATTTCGAAGTCTGACGGAATGGCGCGCCCGCCCGGTCCAGCAATCTTCTGCCGGTACGTCATGCCTGGCCCGATCGGCCCGACCCGCTGAATTTCTTTGACGTGCTGACGCCACTGCGGATCGTTCTCCGCGTCGGCGAAGAAAGCGAATACCGCCTCGATAGGCCGATCGATATGCACGGTTCGCTGCGCGTGCGGCATGCCATCTCCTTGAGCTCTGCGCCGTCGGACCTACGCAGCATCGGCGAGATCCAGATCAGCGAGTAGGTGGTCAGATTACCGCCGGGGACGGGTGTCAGTCTGGTGTTCCGACGATCCTGGCGGCGCCGTTGATCATCGATGGCGATGCGTGGGAGTCCCCCAGCGCCGCGTGGGATTACCCCAGCGCCGCGTGGGAGTTCCTTAGCGCCGCGTGGGATTGCGCCAGCGCCACATCGGTTCGCCGGGCCAGCGGCCGTTTCTAACCTGCGTCGCCACTTATCCCGACGATCGGAATCTCGATGTCGACCCGGGTGCCGGCCTGAATCGGGCTGTGCACCGCAACCGTCCCACCAATTGCTTCGACCCGATCCCGTACCCCGACGAGGCCGGAGCCGCGTGCCGGGTCGGCGCCGCCGATCCCGTCATCGCGCACCGAAAGCAACAACACGCTGTCGGGCGCATGCACGCCGACCTGGATTTCGGAGGCCTGCGCATACTTGGCCGCGTTGGTAAGCAGCTCGGACACCACGTAGTAGGCCGTCACCTCGATCTGCTGCGGCAGGCGCTCCTGGATGCCCACCGTGAGCTCGACGGCGATCGGCGATCTGCGGGCCAGTGCCTTGAGCGCCCGTTGCAGGCCCCCTTCGGCCAGGATCGCGGGATGCAGCCCGCGCGCCAGTTCCCGAAGCTCGTCGAGCACGCTGACCAGGCCGTCCGCTACCTGCGCCAGCTCGGCGCGCAGCTCGGTGCCGTCGGGGGGAACCGCGGCCTGTACCGCGCGCACGCTGAGGGCGAGCGAGACCAGCCGCTGCTGCGCACTGTCGTGCAGGTCGCGCTCGATCCGTCGTCGCGTCTCGTCCGCGGCCGCCACGATGCGCGCGCGTGAGGCCCTCAACTCGGCCTGGTTGTCCGCATTCCTGATCGCGGTCGCGAGAAGCTCGCTGAAATCACCAACCTGCTGCCTGGCATCAGCGGACAGCGTGGTGCTTCGCGTGGCCACCAGGATGAGACCCCAGGGACGTCCCTCGATGAGGATGGGCCTGACAACGCTAGACCGGACGGCAAGCCTGTGGACAATCTCGGCCGATGCGCCCGGGGCCGCTTCGCTCCGCACGCCGGCCGCAGCCCCGTCGGTCTCCGTCGGTGGTGCCACGGCCAGAGGATCGGCGATCGGCCACCGGCTGCCCACCGGCACCCGCGCGCCAACGCTTCCCCATCCGGCGAGCACAGCGCTCATTCCGTCCGGTTCGTGGCGAAGCAGCAACGCGATCTCGGCGTCGAATAGCAGACTTGCTTCCTCGGCGATCGCGGAGAAGACCTCGATCGGCGGCGCCCCCTGCGCGACGAGAGACGCGACCCGCCGCAAAGCTGCCTGCTCCTTGGCAAGGCGGGCCGCTTCTCGAACCTGGCGACGTAACCTGCCCGCGAGCTGGCTGGCCATGATGGCCGTTGCCAGGAACGCTGCAAAGGCTTCCGCATCGGACAGGTCGAGGCCGAACATGTCCTGCGGATTCAAGAAGAAGTAGTCGAACGCCGCCGCGCTGAGCAGCGACGCCGCGAACGCGAAAGCGGGACCCCATCGAACAGCGACCGATACGACCACCAAGATGTAGATCACGGCCAGCCCGCGGGCCGGGCCATCGGGATGCAGGAGCTTGATCACGACTGTCACCGCCGCGACGAGGGCGATGGTCGCGAGCCAACCGGTCAGCCGCCGCCTGCTGCTTGGCGTCATGTGACCATGCTGATCGCTCACCGAGCTTCCCGCCAGCTCACAGTTCTTCGTCCAGATCGCCGCTCTCCTCCTCCGGCTCCAAGTGGGAATAGCCTGTATGTGGGCTCAACCAGAAGCCGACACAGCAGCGCTGTGAGGGACGAAACACCATGGCATCCACGCGACAGACGGCGGCGGCACGCAAGAACATCAAGAAGGCGCAGGCGGGAGCGAAGGCCAAGAAGACGCTCGCTCATCTGCCCGCCAAGACCAAGACCGCGCTGGGCAAGCAGGGGGCAGCTGTTGCCAAGCGCAGGCGCGAGGGCGCTACGTCGCCGAAGACCCGTGCCGAGCTGTACGAGCTGGCGAAGCAGAAAGGTATAGCCGGCCGATCGAAGATGGGTCGTGACGAACTGGCGCGGGCGCTGGACAAAAACTGAACCGCAACACCCGTCCGAGTGGCGTCAGGCGAGGGCGGGAAGCGGCATCGTCAGGCGAATCGCGTGCACTGTCAGGCGCCGGCCAGCACTGCGACGACCGGTGCGAGCTGTGCCATAAATTCGGCATTGACCAGGATGTAGCTAACGCCGATCTGCTCGCGCCTGCGCCGCAGTTCATCCATCATCGCCGCGCTGTCGCCGCGCAGCAGCAAGAGGGAGTCGGCGGCGAGCAGCTCCTCCGGATCGGCGCCGGTCGCCTGCCTGGCGTGTGCCGGGACTTCGTCGCCCACCGCGAACAGATTCATCGCGAACTCGATCTCGCCCGCGCGGGCGCCGGCTTTCGCGCGGACCTCGGCAATCGCCTCAGCTACTGCCTGGCGCGGCGTCAGCGGATCGGCCGCGATCGAGACGATGTCCGCCTTCTCGGCCGCCAACTCCCTCGCCTTCGGACCGCCGGCGGCAACGAGCACGCGCGTGTGCAGCTCCGGCCCGTCCAGTGCGCGCACGGCCTCGATCGTCGCCGCCACCTGGGCCAGCCGCTCGGCTGCGGATCCAAATGGCATGCCAAGGCTGCGGGCGAACTCGCGGCTGCGCGGGTGGCCGGTACCGACGCCCAGCTCGAACCGCCCCCCGGTCAGCACCGACAGGGTGTGCGCCTCCCACGCCGTCTGTTGCGGGGTCCGCAGCGGCGCGGAGTAGACCCACGTCCCGATGCCGATGTCGGCGGCGCCGGCAGCCAGCCCGAGCGATGGTCCGGGAGCGAGCAGGTCGAGTACGTCCGGCATGAGCAACGTGTCGTAACCGAGCTCGGCGGCGCGCACCGCTGTCGAGCGCCAACGTTCCGCCTTGCCGAAAGGCGCACCGATGACTCCGAAGCGAAAAGGTCTGTCCGGCATATCGCCGACGCTAGCCCCACCGCCCAAACGCGAGGTCTTGCGCCGGCAGGTCGCGGTTGCGGACCCGCCGCGCGTCCGGCGCTTCAGCCGTCTCAGGTGTCGCGTCGACGTCGGACTCCCGCGATCAGCACGATCATGCCGAGCGTCAATAGCGCTAGGCCGCCGACGACAAGACGCAGCGTGTACGCGCCGGTGAACGCCAGCCCCGCGGAGGGCGGGTCGGTGACGACGCCGACCGCGATTCGTGCAATCGGCACACTCGCCTTTGCGGGCTCCGATGTCACGAGTTCACCATCGCGGCCGTGCCCGGACGCTGTCGCCACGTTCGCGACGTGCCCGGCAGCGGCGTCTGCCGCGGTAACGGCGTGCGGCGGTGCCGTGCAGGTCATCGACTTGCCGGGCGCGAGTGAGGTGCTCGGGCAGCTGACCTTGCCGGCTGTGGGATCCGAGACGACGATGCTTGTCAGCGTCACATCGCCGAGGTTCGTCACGACGAAGGTCCAGTTGATCTGATCTCCCTGATCGATCGTGCCGTCGCCGTTACGGTCAATGGGATGCGCCGTCTTGACGATGCCGATCTTTCCGAAGGGATTCGCCTTGACGATCGCGCTTGAGGGTGGCGAGTCGATCGGGGTCGTCGAGCCCGACGGTGTGCCATGGGCGATCGCGGCGTTGGTGATCTTCCCGGCGTCCACATCGGCCTGGGTGACCGTGTACGTCGCGGTGAACGTCGCCACCTGACCCGGCGCCAACGTCGTCGACGTGCCCGAGCAGGCACCGGCCGGTGAAGCCAGCGACTGACAGCTGATCGCCGTCAACACACCGCTGCCGCCTTGAGTGAACACGTCGGTCACGTTCACATTGCCTAAGCTGACCTTGCCGTCATTGGTCACCACGAACGTGTAGGTCACCGCCTGACCAGCCGCCGACACCACGGTTGGCGACGCCGACTTCACAACCGAAATCCCCGGCAACGCGGCCGGATTCACGGCGGTGCACGAGGAACACGTGCCAGCACTGGAGGCCACCGTGTTGGCAACCTGAGTCGTCCCCGCAGGCAACGGCGACACCACCGTCACCGTGTACGCCTTCGCCACCGTGGCACCACCGGCCACCGTCACCGACTGCGTACACGCCGTCCCGGCCACCGACCCCGCAGCACACGACCAGCCCTCACCAGAACCGGAATACACCGTGTTCGTCGGCACCGGATCCGACAACGTCGTCGACCCCGGCGAACCACCACCGTTGACCGTGACGATGCCATAAACAACGACGTCACCAGCCTTCACGACCGTCGATGAGGTCGCCGGAACACCGTTCACCGACACGATCGACTTCGTGGTGTTCAGGTTCGGCGCGAGCGGGACGACGGCCGAGCAGCGTGGGTCGGTTGAGCCGCTGGCGCAGTTGGTGTTGGGGTTGGTCGACACGACCGTGTTCGCCAGCTTCTGATTGCCGGTGTCCGGGTTGTTGACCTTCACGCTGTACGTGATCGTGGCCGAAGCCCCCGCCGCGAGGGCACCGCTCCAGCTCAGGACCGGCGCCGCGTAGCCGACCGTACCGGTGTTCGCGGAGGCGTCATTGTTGTACGTGGCGTCGGTCAGGACATTGGTGAGATCGTCGGTGAACCTAGCCGGGTTCGACGCGGTCCACCCCGCTGTACCGGTGTTGCTCACGCTGACCGTATAGGTCACGGTATCGCCGGGTGCTGCCGTCTGTTTGCTAGCGGTCTTGGTGAAATTGAGCGAACAGGCTGACGCCGGCGACGTGATCGTGAACGTCGCCGCACCGGAGGACGCGCCAGCTGGGCTGTCAGTAACACCATTCGTGCCGGTCGTGACGACGTTCGCCGTGTTCGGAGCCGTGGTACCCGCCGCGACACAGGTATTGGGAATCGTCGTCTCGTAGCAGACCTGCATCGGGTCGCCCTTATAGGTGACCGTAAGGGTCGGCGTGACGCCGGATGCAACGCCGGACAATGACACGACGACCCGCAATGACGTCGTCGTGCCCGAGTACGGTATCGAGGATATGTCGATGGATTGCTGGGTATTGCTCAGCGTGACATTGCTGAATCCTGGGACGGCATTTCCGTTTGAGTCATAGACGGTATATGTCCCGCCCGAGTACTGGCTGGAGCTGATGCCCCCGAGATTGACGGTGTTCCATCCGGTGACATGGTTGCTGGCGCCGTCGCAATAATCCGAAGCAGGCGTGATCGGTAAAGTCGCAGTCGTGGCGGTGCACGGACCTCCGGTGATCGCGTCGAAGAACTGCAGGATGCCTGCATCGCCGTCCTCTGCCAGACAGCCAGGCAGGAAGTTGACGGAGTTGATCGTGTAGGCGGCGACATCTACCGCCGTTCCGCCGTTCAGGCTGGTCGAGGTGGGATTGGTGAATCCGGCGCAGGAGCCGCCGGCTCCTGAGTTCAGCGACCAATCCCAGCATGTGTAGGTCTGGTAGGCCCCGGTGCCGGTGTAGTTGTTGTAGGCCATATAGACCTTGGTGCCGGTAACGTAGACGCCGCCCGGGCCGTATGCCGTTGTCGTGTTGTCCAGAAATCCGACGAATCCGGTTGCCTGCTGGGCATAGCTTTGCGACATCACCGCACCAGAGGTGTTCCAGCAGGTCCAGGCGTTCGCTGTGCCGGGGCTGGTTTGTAAGCAGGCGCCGATCACCGTGCCGGACGAGTTGAGAACCGGTGCCATCACCGGGGACAACTGGCTACCCGTATTCACCGGCGTGAAGCAAGCGGTGTTGGTGACGACGTTCAGGCAGCCGAGATAGGTCGAATTGTTTGCCGGGTTGTCCGAGGTTGCCCACACATAGGTTGATGATCCGAAACTCTGGGTCTCGCCCCGGTAGCCGAGTTGCCACGGGGCCGTGGTCGGCGTGACCCATGGGAACACGCTGACGGACGCAGTCGAGCAGGCCGCCGACGTCGAGATATCAAAGCAATCTATATACCCGTTGCTGTCGAGTTCATACAGCTTGGTACCGATATTGGCCAGACCAACGGCATTGGCCGTATAGATCGCGGTTCCGGCTGTAATGCTGCCGGTGTAGTTCAGGTAGAACCCGCACGAGGTGTTGGTCGACAGGTCAAAGCAGCCGATTCCGAACTGCTTCGTCGCCTTGATCGACGCCGCGAAGTACAGCTTGCCGCTGGATTGGTCGATATAGCTCCAGTTGAGCGTGCCCTCGACGTAGCTTCCACAGCCTGACGTCGTGCACAGCGGCGTCCCCGCTGTAGAGAGAATACTTCCGCCGCCACCGATGTATCCCGGGCATGGCACGCCGGTAGTGGGGTTGTAACAATCGAGCTGGGTACCTACACCGAAGTAATGGTGATGAAGCAGGTAGATATTGCCGTTGTAGGAAAGCGCCTGCCAGCCGTCGCCACCGCTGGTGTTGCTGTGCAAACTGGCAATGGGTGGCCCGAAGGGCGTCGTCGCGCCGGGCGTCGTGGTGACCTTTCCGGTCGCTCCCACGGCGTTCACCGCGGCGGCAGGCTCACTGCTCGCGTAGCTCGTTCCACCGTTCGTCGACCACTGCCCGGCCAGGCTCGGTGGCACTTGCAGCGATCCGGGAACGTAGGTCTGATCGCCGGTGATCGGGTCGGTGATGTTCGTGGTTGCGGGCGAGCCGGTCTTGTTCTGATAACCCACTACCCACTTGATGGTGTCGCCCGGGTTGGCCGTTCCCGCGGCGCCGCCGGCCGTTGCCGTGCTGCCCGTAGTCAGGTCCGTACCGGTCTTGGTAATGGAACTCGCGGCCGTCGTCGATCCTGCTACGGCGGCACCGGCAGAGCGGAATGTGAGAACACTGGTCGCCGCTGCGACCAGGGTGACCACGGCAAGAACGCTTACCCAGTTCCGAACCGAGCGGGTGCGCAAACTCGACCACGGTGCACGCGTGCGGCGGCCGAGAGCGCGGTGGCGATCGCTCATGCGGCGGTCCACAGACCGGTCTCGCCGCACCACGCAGTGGAAACCCCGGTAATCTGTGGCGCCGTGCCGCGCAACAAAGTCATCGTGCATTCCCATCGTCGTGGTCTAGTCGGACGCTGTCCGATGTGTAGACCGCTTTAAGGACGCCTTATGACGCGGTTTCTCAAAATCGCCTGCACGCTGCCGTGAGCTGTCTTGGTGCGCACGTCACGAATGCGCCGCTGAGTAGGGCGCAAAATAGTGGAATCCGGACGGGTGAATATCGACAGGCGCAATCCCCATCGCGCGGACCGAGTTGCCTCGAAGGTGCCGCTTTCGGCCATTACCGAATAGAATCCGGCCCTAGATCATGCCGTTGGCCGGCTGAAGGACCACTCCCGCGGCGGCAAATCCATATCGCTGTGCGAAGGGAGAAAACAGATGAGTGAGGCGATGAACCCGACGCACGGTGTCCCACCGCGCGAGGGAGCCACCGAGTACCAGCCGGGCACGACCGGCTCGTCGCCAGGCTCGTCGGATCAAGACGCTTCAGCCGAACAGGCGGGTGCCGATCCGGATGCCGAACAAGGCGTCGGTGAGCGCGGCCAAGCCGCCGGCGACAACGCCTCGGTCAGCGAGACGGAAGCTGGCGACACTGGCGGTAGATCGGTGGGTGGACCGGATTCGGCGCTGGGAACGGGCGTCGAGCACGAGCTGACGGGCGCCGGTGATACGCCTGGAGATGTGGACCAGGAGCCGACCTGACGCGCTCGAAGCGTCGCGAGCAGGCCGGGCTTCCCTAGGGGCAGCCCGGCCTGCGCCGACGTCAGCTGCTCGGTGTCGGGTGAACTAGCTCGACGAGCCCGTGCTGGTACCCGTCGACGCCGATCGCGATCACCAGGTCGTTCGGAGTGCCGATCACCCCGTTGCCGAAGGCCATACCCCACAGGCCGTCCTCGCCGATCTGCTGGCCACTCGCGTCTCGCACGGTGCCCAGGAACCTGCCGGACTTCGGGTTGAAGGCGTTGATCTGGCCGCCGTCCTCGTTGCCGACCAGCAGCGCACCGGCGAACTTGCCCCACGTGTTCGGCGCGACAACCATGCCCCACGGACCGCGAAGGGCACCGCCGGTTACCAGTCGGCGCTCAAGCTGGCCGTCGAAGTTGAAGACGTCAATGACACCTTGGACCTTCGACTCGACCCCGGGCGCCGGTGCGTAGCTGACGTACACATCCTTGCCGCTCACCGCGACGTTGTATGTGGTGAGACCGGCAGGCAGGTGACGATCCTTCAGGATGCTGTCCAGTTGCCATTTGCCGTTGTAGACCAGCACATTGGTCGTCGCGGCATCGGCTGCGTACAGGCGCGGGCCGTCGTCGGTGTGGGCGAGAGCGAGCCCGGTGAACACCGCCCCCGACACGCTGGCCGTGGTGGTGGTCTGGGTTCCGCCACCCCACGCGGACAGCTGGCCGGACTCACTGTCGAACAGGAACTTGCTGGCGGTGCCGTTCGGCAGGGTGAACTCGGAGGTGTCGTTGAAGACCGTCCCGGTCGGGCCCGGTTGGGTCGTGACGACCAGCGGCGTCTGCGCCGGACCGTTGTTCGTGGTGTAGAGCGTGCTGGTCGAGGTTCCGTTGTTGGCGGTCCATAGCGGGGTTGTCGGGCCGAAGGAGATGCCCCACGGGTTCACCAAGTGCGGGTCGGTCACCGGGGCTACCCCCGGCTGGTCGAGATGATCGGCGTTGCGACGTACGAGCCGCCGTGGACGGGCTTGGCGCTCGGGGTCGCGATAGCCGGTCCGGCGGACGTCCAGACCAGTGCGGTGCTTGCGATGGCCAGCCCGGTGCCGAGCCATACTTTGCGTGCATCCATTCTTAACTCCCTTGTGCGATTAAGCGGACCTACTTAACACGCACTGGGAATCCGAGACGTTCAAGACGGCCTGGTGTCAGCGAAGCTCGGCGAGACGTTGGTCGGCTTCGAGGGCGATGCATAACGCGGTGAGGTCGCGCGGGTCGGTGAGCGAGCGCCCGGTTCTGGATTCGAGCCGGCGTAGTCGTTGGCGGACCGTGTTGGGGTGGACGAACAATTCTTGAGCGGCGATGTCGGGGGAGCCGTGGCTGCGCAGCCAGACGTGGAACGTGGTGAGCAGGATCTGGCGGTCGGCGGAGCCCATCGTGGCGAGCGGGCCGAGCACGGTGGCCGCGATGCGCCGCATGACCTCTGGTTCGGCGACCGAGGTGACCAGAATCGGCTCGTCGTCGAAGATGATCAATCCACCCGTCGCGGGAGCGGCTGCCAGTGCGGTCCGCGCCAGGTGGAGAGCGGGGCCGGTCGCGTCGAGTTCGGCGTAGATCGGGCTGATGCCCTGGCGGGCGTCGGGATAGCTGTTCAGCACCTCGACGAGCCGTTTGATGTGGGCCGGGGTGGGTATGTGCACAATGCCGACTTGGGTGTCCGGACGTAGTCGCCAGGCCGAATGGATGTCTGCCACTCGAAGCCGATTCTCTACGCCTGGCAGTGCGTGGCGCCCGATATCGCTGACATGGGCAACGGCGACGACGAATGATCCATGCTCGGGCAGTCCGAGCGCATCTGTTGCGGTCCACATTGATTTCTGGCCGAGCGTCGCGCCTTGGAGTATGGCCTCGACGATTGCGGCCCGCTCGGCTTCGTGGAGGAGGAGTTGTTCGGTGGCAGCAGCGGTGTAGCCCTCGGACATGGCCTGGGTGAACAGGTCCTGGGCTTGCCAGAGCCGGTCGGCGACAGCGACGAGCTCGTCGCTCGCGATGCCCGCGTCACGACACGCAGCGGCGATCACCCGCCAGAGGTAGCCGAGGCCGGTTCGGTAGGCCTCCATCATCGCGGTCAGCGGCACACGATCCATGGCTCGGTTGCTGCCATTGTCACGGGCGGCTGAGGTGTCGAAGCTTTCCTCACCGCTGTCGAGTTGTCCGAGAATGGCATCGACCTGCAGAGCGCATTGGTCGACGATGGCCGCCGCCCCTGCTGAGGACTGCCGATAATAGTCAACGGCGTCGCAAATGTGTCGCGCGAGATCCCACGACAGACCTTCGCGATCGGTGTGCAACGCGCGCAAAACATCCCCGACGTGCCGGACGTTTTGGCCCGCAGCGCTCACAGTTGAATGCTAGCTGTCGCGGTGGACTCCGCACGGTTACCG
>JAVEES010000305.1 GCA_030840285.1 Pseudonocardiales bacterium | reverse complement strand
GGGGAATTCCAGGCGCTGAGTCATGTCGTTACTCCGCTCTGTCGCGGTGGTGGCAGGGTTGCGCCGCCCGCCGGAGGCCTGCATCACGCCTCAGGAGTCTGTCACGCCAGTCTGCTCGCCGCGCCTGCTTTCACTGCCGCGGTCGGCGGGGCCCACGGGATCTGGCAGAATGGCCGGTTGAGTACCGGCCTGTCTTCGGACCCTCTCACCGTTTTCGGGCCTGTCCATCAGGATCAACGACTGGGTGTTCCCCACCCACAGGCGCTCTGGTCCACCCCTGCACACCAACGGAGCCGAACACAAGTGGCAGTCAAGATCAAGCTCACCCGTATCGGAAAGATGCGCGAGCCGCATTATCGCGTCGTCATAGCCGACGCCCGCACCAAACGCGATGGCCGTTCCATCGAGACCATCGGCGAGTACCACCCCAAGAACGATCCGTCCGTCATCCGCATCGACGGCGAGCGCGCGGCCTACTGGCTGGGCGTAGGTGCACAGCCGACCGAAGCCGTCGTCGCGATCCTGAAGGTCACCGGCGACTGGCAGAAGTTCAAGAACCTGCCCGCACCGCCTCCGATGCTGGTGGCCGCCCCCAAGCCCGACAAGCGCGCGCTCTTCGACGCCGCTCTGAAGGAGACCGAGGGCGAGCCCACGGTCGAGGCGACCACCCCGCGCAAGAAGGCCGCTCCCAAGAAGGCCGCTCCCGAGGCGCCGGCCGCGGACGCTGCTCCGGCAGCGGCTGCTCCGGAAGAGCCGGCCGCCGCGGTGGATGCGGAAGAGGCGAAGTAAGTGCTCGAGGAAGCCCTCGAACACCTGGTACGCGGCATCGTCGATCACCCTGACGATGTCACGGTGGACCTGATCGACAACCGGCGAGGCCGTCGGCTGGAGGTCCGGGTGCACCCGGACGACCTCGGCCGCGTGATCGGCAGGAGCGGGCGGACCGCGAAGGCGCTTCGCCAGGTTGTCAACGGAGTCGGCGGGAAGGGCATCCGAGTCGACGTCGTCGACACCGACGAGCGTCGCTGATCCCACCACGATGAACGATGCTGACAAGCTCGGCAGCGACCCGTCCTCAGCCGAGGGCGTGGTCGCTGTCGGGCGTGTCGGCAAAGCCCACGGAATCCGGGGCGCGGTATTCGTCCAACCGTGGACCGACGCCCCCGAAGAGCGCTTCGTGCCCGGGGCAACTCTGAGGACCGAGCCCGCCGAGGCGGGGCCGCTCACCGTCCTGCAGGCCCGGGACCATTCGGGCAAGCTGGTCGTCGAGTTCGCGGGGATCTCGGACCGCAACAGTGCTGAGGCGATTCGCGGCACCGTGCTGGTGATGGCCGCTACCGACCGCCCGCCGATCGATGACCCCGATGAGTTCTATGACACCGACCTGATCGGTCTGAGCGCGGTCACCGCCGACGGTGTCGTCCTCGGCCCGGTGACTGACGTGCTGCACTCGCCGGGAGGCAGCGTCCTGGCACTGGATTACTCCGGTCGCGAGGTGCTGATCCCGTTCCGCAAGCAGCTGGTCCCGGTCGTCGATCTCGGTGCCGGAGTTGTCACGATCGACCCTCCCGAGGGACTTCTCGAGCTGTGAGCGCCGCCCGGCCCGACGGCGCGGCGCCTGACCTGCGCGTCGACATCGTGACGATCTTCCCCGAGTATCTCGACCCGTTGCGCCAGTCCTTGCTGGGCAAGGCCATCGCTCGTGGCCAGGTGCGGCTCGGTGTCCACGACCTGCGCCGCTGGACCACCGACGTGCACCACACCGTGGATGACACTCCCTACGGCGGCGGCCCCGGGATGGTGATGCTCCCCGAACCGTGGGGCCAGGCACTGGACGAACTGGCGCCGCCCGCGGGTTCGCAGCCCCGCCTGATCGTGCCCAGTCCCACCGGCCGGGCCTTCTCCCAGTCGGTGGCGGCCGAACTCGCCACCGAGAATTGGCTGATGTTCGCCTGCGGGCGCTACGAGGGCATCGACGCGCGGGTCCTGGAGTACGCGCAACGGCGGATGACGGTCGATGAGATCAGCCTTGGCGACTACGTGCTGTGCGGTGGCGAGGTCGCGGTGCTGGTGATCTTGGAAGCCGTCGCGCGCCTCATCCCCGGAGTCCTCGGAAACGCCAGCTCGGCGGCCCAGGATTCGTTCACCGACGCCGTCGATGGCCTGCTCGAGGCCCCGGCCTACACCAAGCCGGCCGAGTGGCGCGGAATACCGGTGCCGGACGTGCTGCTGTCGGGTCACCACGGCAAGGTTGCCGAGTGGCGGCGGGAGCAATCGAGGCTACGGACCCGACAGCGCCGGCCGGACCTTCTGCCGCGCATACCGGAGTAGCCGGTTTCTCGTTTCGGCGCCCGATGTGGCACCATCATGAGGTTGCCTATCCATTAGTTCGCCGGATCCGATGCGGCAATGAACAGATCGAGCAACAGACAATCTAGACGACGAGGTGGATGTTCCGCGCCTGAGCGGCGGGCATCACGTGTTAAGGAAGCAGAGCCGAGATGAGCAGCACCCTGCAGACGCTGGACGCCGAATCCTTGCGGGACGACGTCCCTGATTTCCGTGCCGGTGACACCCTCAAGGTGCACGTGAAGGTCATCGAAGGCGCCCGCTCGCGTGTTCAGGTCTTTCAGGGCGTCGTGATCCGGCGCTCCGGCGGCGGGCTGCAGGAGACCTTCACGGTGCGCAAGGTGAGCTTCGGCGTCGGTGTCGAGCGGACCTTCCCGGTACACACCCCGGTCATCGAGAAGATCGAGGTCGTGACCCGCGGTGACGTGCGGCGCGCCAAGCTCTACTACCTCCGCGACCTGCGCGGTAAGGCTGCCAAGATCAAAGAGAAGCGGGACAACGTATCTCGCTGACCAAATTTCCGAGCTGATTCGCGGGGTGTCCTGAGCCGATATGGGCAACGATGCCAGCGAGCGGCCGGGAATCTGGGGCTCTGAGGAGCCGGCTCCCCAGGACGATCTCTCCAGGGCCGCGGGTTCCGGCGATTCCGGCCGGATCGAGGCGGCGACAGCAGCTGGGCCCCTCGACGACCCGCCAGCCGGTTCGTCGGCGGCACCAGGGGCTCCGGTACGGCACCGGTTCGGCCGTCGGCCGGGCAAGCCCCGCGGGGTGGCGTCGAAGCTAGAACTCCCGATCCTCGTGGTGGTCGCGGTGGCTATCGCGATCCTGCTCAAGACGTTCGTGCTGCAGCCCTTCTACATACCGTCCCAGTCGATGGAGAACACCCTCTACGGCTGCCCTGGCTGCTCAGGTGACCGAATCCTGGTGTTCAAGCCCGTCTACCGGGTGCGTGACCCACATCCCGGCGACATCGTGGTGTTCAAGGCGCCGCAGGACTGGAACGAGGGTGGCGGTCAGTCGCTCTCGTCAAACCCGGTGATCCATGGGCTGCAATGGTTCGGCCAACTCGTCGGCGTCGTGCCGCCCAGCGAGAAGGACCTGGTCAAGCGCGTCATCGCGGTCGGCGGTCAGACGGTGCAGTGCTGCGACAACAACGGAAACGTCCAGATTTCCGACAATGGCGCGGCCGGTCCTTGGCGCAGCCTGAACGAGCCCTACATCTTCGAGCCCAGCCCGTGGACGAGATCCACGACGCCCGGATCGAAGGCTCCGGGTGACACTCGCAGCTTCGGCCCGGTGACGATTCCCGCTGGCCGGCTCTGGGTGATGGGGGACCACCGCAGCGATTCGGCCGACTCCCGCTACCACTGCGGCAACGGCGGCGTCGGCGCTGGTTGTGATCCGACGCAGAGCACCGTCGCCGTCAGCGACGTGATCGGCAAAGCCGTGGTGATCGCCTGGCCGCCGTCACGGTGGCGAACACTCGGTACGCCCCAGACGTTCACCGCGCTCGGCGAGCCGGGCCTTGCCGCGTCGATGAACTCCCCGGCGCCGGCGGCAGCACTGTTCGTGGGCTGGCTGGCGTGGACCCGTCGCCGTCGCGGTCGCCGCCGCCGGTGAGTGATCGCCCGGCCATGATCGCGCGCAGCGCGGGCCGAATGCTCGTTCTCGATCCGGACAACCGGGTACTCCTGCTCGAACACCGGACCGGGCTGGACTCGGATGAGACGGTCTGGGCAGCACCTGGCGGTGGCTGTGAACCGGGGGAGAGCCCGGTTCAGGCAGCGCGGCGTGAACTGGCGGAGGAATGCGGGTTCTCCATCGCGCCGGTGTCGGATGCGCCCGTCCTGATCGAGCGCCGTGACTGGTCACTTGGCGGTATTGCCTACGATCAGACCGACCACTTCTTCCTGGCCCACGCCGACCGGCAGCCGCCCGTTCTCGACGTGTACCGAACCGAATGGGAGGCCCACGCCGTGCTCGGGCATCGATGGTTCTCCGCCGAGGAACTGCTCGCGAGTCCGGTTCGGTTCGAACCGGCCGGACTGCCTGAACTCCTGGCGGCGCTGCGATGACCCCCGTGCCTCCGCCGACCTTGCGCTACGAGCGAGATGCCTGGCGGCGCGGAGCTGGCCTGCTGGCCGCTGTCGACGAGGTCGGCCGCGGAGCACTGGCCGGGCCGGTGTCGGTCGGTGTCGTCCTGCTTGCCAGCGATACCCGTCCGGCGCCGTTCGGGGTTGCCGACTCCAAGCTGCTCACCCCGGACGCGCGGGTGAAGTTGGTTCCGCGAATTCGGCGTTGGGCACTGGACTGCGCCGTGGGTCATGCCTCGGCCGCTGAAATAGACCAGATCGGGATCATCGCCGCGCTGCGACTGGCCGCCGAGCGGGCGATCACCAAGTTGGGGCAGGAGCCTCAGTGGGTGTTGCTGGACGGCAATCACAACTACCTCACGAGACCGGACGATCTGGCCCTGTTCGAGCACCCTGCGGTCACGGAGTCGGCTGCCGAGCCGGATCGCTGGCAGTGCCGGGTGCCCGTCCGGACCCTCATCAAGGGCGATATGAAGTGCTCCTCAATCGCCGCGGCGTCGGTGCTGGCCAAGACCGAACGCGATGCGATGCTCATCGAGCTGGCCAAGCAGCATCCGCACTATGGCTTCGAGGAGAACAAGGCCTACGCCTCGCCGCACCACATCGCCGCGCTCGCCGAGCACGGGCCGTCGCCGGTGCATCGCCGGTCCTGGAACCTGCCGGGCCAGCAGTACCTGACGGAATCAGGCGAAGACATGTCCGGGATGCCGGCAACATCGCGCATCGACGATGATGAACAGATGTTCGTCGAGGAAAGGGTCGGCTGATGAGCGCCGAGGATCTCGAGAAGTATGAGACCGAGATGGAACTCCAGCTGTATCGGGAGTACAAGGACATCGTCGGACAGTTCAGCTACGTCGTTGAAACGGAGCGACGCTTCTATCTCACCAACGACGTGCAGCTGGTGCCGCGAAACGCCGACGGCGAGGTGTATTTCGAGGTGACGATGCGCGACGCGTGGGTCTGGGACATGTACCGGCCGGCGCGATTCGTGAAGAACGTTCGGGTAGTCACCTTCAAGGACGTCAACGTCGAGGAGCTCGAGAAGCCTGATCTCGATCTCTCGGCCAAGGAAGGCTTCGGCTCCTGAGGCTTGTCCAGCGGCCGATGTTGATTGGCTCGAAGGCTCCGGCATCTGAGGCTTGTCCACAGTTCGCAGGCCTGTCCACAATCTGGCCATCGCTGCTCCGATAGGGCCCGGCTTCGGGCAACGTCGAGGGCATGCACTCCAAAGACGTACTCGGCCGCTACGGCGAGCAGATCGCGGCGCACTGCCTTGCCGACGCCGGCCTGCAGATCCTCGAAACGAACTGGCGTTGCGCGCGCGGCGAGATCGACATCCTTGCCCGCGACGGCGCGACCCTCGTCATCTGTGAGGTCAAGACGAGATCGTCGGTGGCCTTCGGAGATCCTGCCGAGGCGGTCAGCCGGGCTAAGTCCCAGCGCCTGAGAACTCTGGCGACTATGTGGCTCAGTGGGCAGAGCGATCACTTCGACGCCCTGCGATTCGATGTGGTCAGCGTGCTGACCCGGGCGAACCGTCCCGCGTTGGTCCGCCACCTGAGAAGTGCCTTCTGATGGCCCTCGCGAGGACGCTATCGGTCGCGTTGACTGGTATCCGCGGACACCTGATCGAAGTCGAGGCCGATCTGTCGGCCGGGTTGCCTGGTCTCACGTTCACCGGCTTGCCTGACGTCGCCGTGAACGAGGCTCGCGACCGGGTGCGGGCGGCAGTGCTGAATTCCGGGTTCGGCTGGCCGAATCAGCGGATCACCGTGGCCTTGTTGCCGGCCGACGTCCGCAAGAGCGGGTCGGCCTTCGACCTCGCGCTGGCACTGTCGGTGCTGGCGGCGGACGGAAAGGTCTCGGCTGAGCAGGTCCGCGAGGTCGTCTGGCTCGCCGAGTTAGGACTGGACGGCCGGCTTCGCTCGGTTCGCGGCATCCTGCCGTGCGTGCTGGCGGCCAGAAATGCCGGAGCGCGGGCCGTCGTCGTCGCGAACGGCAATGCCTTCGAGGCGGCCCTCGTGAGCGATGTCGAAATCTACTGCGCTACCTCGCTCGCCGAGATCCTGGCTGCCTTTCGGGGCGAAGGACCGCCGCTGTCCCGGGCCAGTGCGGGCGAGCAGTGCCAGGAGTCCAGTGCAGAGGATCTGGCAGACGTCGTCGGGCAGCCGATCGCGCGCCGCGCCGTCGAGGTTGCGGCTGCCGGGGCGCACCATCTGCTCTTCAGCGGAGTGCCGGGCGCCGGCAAGACCATGCTTGCCGCGCGGCTGCCCGGAATCCTGCCGCCGCTGGATGACGCGGCCGCTCTGGAGGTCACCGCCATTCACTCGATCGCCGGGCTGCTGCCGCCCACCGGATTGATCCGCCGGCCACCGCTGCAGGCACCACACCACTCGGCTTCGATGGCTGCTCTAGTC
>JAVEES010000046.1 GCA_030840285.1 Pseudonocardiales bacterium | reverse complement strand
TATCGTGCGGGGCCGGTCCGGCGAGGAATTCGACGGTGGAGACATACTCGTCGGGATCGGGCCGGCGGACCGGACGCACGCCGCGTTGTCCTTCGCCTTCGCCGAAGCCACCCGGCACGGCGTCGGACTGCACGCCTTGCGAATCTGGAATACCCCGCTGTGGCCGTCGGAATCTCTGAAGGATGAGTATGTCGAGCGCAGTTGGGAGCAGGAGAATGCCGAACTCGCCGACCTGGTGTCGGGTTGGCAGCGCAAGTATCCGGACGTCAAGGCGACCTCTGAGCTGACTCACGGCCATCCGGCTGCGATGCTGGCAGCGCGGTCCGCGGGCAAGTCGCTCGTCGTGGTGGGCAACCACCCGCATGCACCGCTGGTCGGGGGAATCTTCGGTTCGGTCAGCCAGGCCGTGGTTCACCACGCGTCCTGCCCGGTTGCGGTGGTTCCGGTCAAGGTTGCCTGACTGCTCCCTTCGAGCCGTCCGCCGAGTGTCCTAACCCGCTGGCGGTGACGGCAGCCCTCGGCCTCAGAAGGGCCTTGTGTATAAGGAGTTTTGACCTCAGGCTGCACCGAAGCGCGAGCTCACTCGGCGGCGGGCGCGAGGTCCGTCTGTGCCGTGGAGAGCCGCGTGAGTAGCCGCTGTACCTCGCGAACCACGTCGGCCTCGTCATGGCCGAAGTCGGTAAGAAACGAGCGCAACGCATTGACGAGCAATCGATGTTCGTCATTCGTCAACGTGATCGTCACCATGGATCAAACATACCTCCGGCGCAGGGCCATCTCCAGGATCGCACCGTTTCGTAATCCAGGCCCACAGTCTTCGTGATCAACTCGCGTCACCCTTCCGTGATCAACTCGCGTTAGGTGTCGCTATTGCAACACGAAACGTGAGTTGATCACGAAGTTTGGGAGGTGGTGGCGGGGGAGCTGGGGGCGGGGGAGCTGGGGCGGGGTCGTTGGTAACGCAGCAGGACGACTCCGTTACCGAAGGTACGGGTCTCGGCCAGCCGGAGGTCCAGCTTGGCGTCAGAGGGCTGGAACAGGGGATGACCACGTCCGAGCAGCACCGGATGGACGTAGAGCCGATACTCATCGATCAGGTCGTGTCGCATGAATGATTCGGCCAGCTTGGCGCCTCCGACCACCAGATCCCCACCGGGTTGTGCCTTGAGCCGCATGATGTCCTCGACCACGAACTCCCGGACGACGGTGGCGTTCCAGTCGGCGCGCTCCAACGTTGTGGAGAACACCAGCTTCGGCATGTCCCGCCAGATCCTCGCGAATTCAGCCATGACCGGAGTGCTCGAGGGATCCAAGTCTGCTGTCGGCCAGAATCCGGCCATCAGCTCATACGTGACCCTGCCGTCCAGGAAAGCGCCCATCGCGCTGATCTCAGCGTTGAAATGGCTGTGCAGTTCCTCATCGACCAAGTGCCAGTCGAGTTCTCGGTTCGGTCCCTCGTAGAAGCCGTCGAGGGACACCGACATCATCAGGATGATCCGTCTCATGCCACCATGCTCGTCCATAGTTTGTCTCGATGGCTGGATTGGTTACTCCCGACCGGCCCGGCCGCTTGGCTAGTCGGTGCAGGAGTACGGACTGTCGAAGTGCCCTGGCGTGCTCGGATAAGCCGATCCGGAACCGTGCGTGCTCTCCCCGGGGTAGGTCAGCGCGAGTTCCCGGTAGGCCGATGTGCCCGCCGTGGCGGAGTCGCCGGCAACCTGACCGGCGCCGTCACCGAAGGCGAGCTGCTGCAGGAACGTCTGCATGGCGGGGCTGTGCTGGCGCACGTCGTTGAACCCGCCGTAGGCAGAGTTGCAGGCCGTGTAGAGGTTGTAGGCGCCATTCCAATCCAACAACCGGTCACCGGGGTTCGGCCCGTTGCCGCTGACATCGCCCTGCATCACATCGCGGTCCCAGCCGCCGTACATCCAATCGGTGCCGCCGTGATGCTGGTTGTTGACCACGGTTGCGGGATTGGCGGTGTCGTCGTCGGTATTAGTCATCTGGAACCAGGCGCAGGGATCCTGGGTCGACGTCCCTACCGTGGCCGGCCACTGGTTGGCGGTGCAGGTCGCCGGGGTGCCACGGGGACGCCAATCCATGATGTCCGAGCCATTGACGCCGGCGATCGAGGAAGCCGATGTTCCACCCGTCCCGCCAAAGGTGTGGTCGACGAACCTGTCGTTGATGCCGCGGGCCGAGGCGAGGAAGGTCGAGCCGCTGTAGCAATCCGGTGACGTGACCGCGGTGTCGATCGTCGGGTCACAGCCCTTGCCGCCCCACAACACGTCGGCACCGTCATCTCCGAAGACGAGGTCACCGCCGCTGTCGCCGTTGGCCAGATCGTCGCCGAAGCCGGCGTGGATGTTGTCCACACCGTTGCCGCCACGGATCCGGTCGTTGCCGCCTTCGCTCAGCCCTGAATGTGCCATCGGCGCTGACGTGGAGGAACCGACGAAGGAGTCTCCGTTGATGTCATGCAGCAGGTCGACCCGATGGTCGAGCGATCCCTGGCGGAACCCGGTGTAACTCTCCTTCGGCGGGCTGTTCAGCGATGCTGTGAACTGCTTGGCCGAATCCGAGCTGTTGACGAGTTCGTCGACGACCCCGCCACGGTCACCCAGTATCGCGTCGTTGCCGTCCTCACCGAACAGGGTGTCATCCCCGAGCTCGCCGTACATGTCGTCGTCGCCCGCTCCGCCGCGCATGGTGTCATTGCCGTCCTGGCCCCACATCGTGTCGGCACCCCCGTCGCCGAACAGGCTGTCCGCGCCGAAGGAACCGGCCGGCTCGCAGGTGGCCTGCGCCGCCGTGCAGAAGCGCGTCGTCGCGTTCGGGTTCACCGAGCTGTCGCCGATCCGGATCACTGTGGCGTCGGCGGGCAGCGGGGCCGTGTCGGAGTACCGCTGCACGAACACCCGCTCGTGGGCAACAGGCTCGCTTCCTTGGATGTCGCGCTTGAGCACACCGTTGTCACCAAGCTGGAAATCGCTCTCGCCGTCACCTTCGAGGCTGTCATTGCCGTCGCGGAACGCGGCCATCGAACTGCCGCCGAGCATGTCATCCTGCCCGTCCACGCCGGCGCCTTCGAGGTCGGCGAACCCGCTGGCCGAACCCGGCCACACTGTCACCAGCGGCGTCGTCGCCGCCTCACCGGGAGTCGTCGGGACCTGATCGAGCCGCACATCCCCGCGCAGCACGTCGGCACCGCCATTGCCTTCGAGGTAATCGGCACCGGGCCCGCCGGACAGCTGATCGTTGCCGTCCTGGCCGTACAGGACGTCCACGCCGGTGCCACCGGAAATCCGGTCGTCGCCGAAGACATCCGCGGACGGAGTGCTCAGGAAGCTGGGACCGTTCAGGTCATAGAGCACCAGGTTGCGTGAACTGATCCTGGTACCGACCGCGGACCCGAGCCGGTCGAAGGTCTTCGTCCGGTTACCGGTACGCAGCAGGCGGGCATTGTCGCCGACCACCGCGTCGTCGCCCGGCCCGCCGTACAACGCGTCGGCACCGTCGAGCTGGCCGAGGGTCGAGGTAGCGGTGCCGGAGCGGGCCGTCGAGCTGCCGCCGACCAGGTCGTCATCGCCGGTATCGCCTTCGATCCAGTCAGAACCCTGGTCACCTTCGAGGTAGTCGGCGTCGGCATTGCCCTTGAGCCGGTCGTTGCCGCCTTGGCCCAGGATCACATCGACGCCGTCGTCACCGCTGACCACGTCGTCACCGGAGGAGTTGACGTGCGGACCGGCTCCCAGGTCATCAAGCACGATCGCGCGCTGGCTCGCCATACCTGTCCGGTCGGTCACCGGGTTCGGGGTCGCCGGCCCGCGCAGCAGTTTGCCGTTGTCGCCGAGGATGACGTCGGCTCCGGAATCACCGTGGATGGTGTCTCCGGCATCGGGCTGTCCGATACCGCTGGCGAACTCGGTCGAGCTGCCACCGACCAGATCGTCCTCGCCGTCGTTGCCGTTCAGGGTGTCAGTGCCGGGGCCGCCCTCGGCATAGTCGTCGGCCGTTCCGCCGCTGATGCTGTCGTTTCCGCCCTGACCGTAGATCACGTCGGTGCCCTCGTCGCCGCTCAGCACGTCGCCGGCGGAATTGGCTGAGGCAGCGCTGTAGCCGAGATCCAGCAGTGTGATCGTG
>JAVEES010000020.1 GCA_030840285.1 Pseudonocardiales bacterium | reverse complement strand
CTCGGGTTCATGCGGTCGTTGCAACGGCCTGGATGATTCCGGAGTATGCGATGTGGGTTGGTGGGCGGCGGCCGATTTCGGCTGGGGTGCGTGAGGTGTTCTGGCAGGCGCGAGCGGATGGCCTGGTGGTAGCCGGCGCAGCGGTTGCTGCGGGTATCAGTGACAACATCGGGTGGCGGTGGGTCCATGAACGTGGTGGGGTGCGTCCGCGCCGGCCGGTACCGGTGTCGGGGCGGTTCCTGAGTCTGGCTGAACGGGAGGAGATCGGGCTGGGGCTGGCGGGCGGGCTCAGCGTGCGCCAGATCGCCCGGGGTCTGGGCCGTTCACCGTCCACTGTCAGCAGGGAGATCGGCCGCAACAAGCTTGCTGGCGGGAGGTATCGGGCGGTGGCGGCTGACCGCAAGGCACAGTTACGCGCGGTGCGCCCGAAACGGGCCATACTGGCGTTGAATGTGGAGCTGCGCGAGCTCGTGCAGGCTCGGTTGCGGCAGAAGTGGTCGCCGCAGCAGATCTCGGACACGTTGAAGCGGGAGTTCCCCGAGCGGCCGGAGATGCAGGTGTCGCACGAGACGATCTATCAGGCGATCTACGTCCAGGGCCGCGGCGCGTTGCGGCGCGAGCTGGCCAGCTGCCTGCGGACGGGGCGGGCGATCCGCCGTCCGAAACGGCGCCCCGAAGAGCGTCGCGGCCGGATCCCGGGCATGCTCATGATCAGTGAACGGCCGGCCGAGGTCGAGGACCGGGCCGTGCCCGGGCACTGGGAAGGCGACCTGATCATCGGCAAGAACGGCGCCTCAGCGATCGGCACCCTCGTCGAGCGCACCACCCGGTTCTGTCTGCTGCTGCACCTGCCCACCGACCACGGCGCCCAGAGCGTGCGTGACGCCATGCTCAGCACCATCACCACCCTGCCGCCCCGCCTGCGGCGCACGATGACCTGGGACCAAGGCATCGAGATGTCACGCCACGCCGAGATCAGCCTGGCCACCGACATGGACATCTACTTCTGCGACCCACACAGCCCTTGGCAGCGGGGATCCAACGAGAACACCAACGGCCTGCTGCGCCAATACTTCCCCAAGAGCACCAACCTTGCCGTGCACAGCCGTGAACACCTCGACTTCGTCGCCGCCGAACTCAACGGCCGGCCACGCAAAACCCTCGACTGGCACACTCCAACCCAGGCACTCAACAAGCTGCTGTTGCAATGACCGACTGAATCCGCCGTCGCGATAACAGCGTCTAACGCGAGTTGATCAACGGACGGGACGAGCGGGTCGCGCAGCGGACGAGGACGGGGGCGGCCGGTTAGAGCAAGGGCAACTGCTCGCTCAGATCTGCACGGTTCCCGCTGGCGGCCACCGCCAGATCGGCCACCGCCTCTGCCCACTGCAGGCGTCCGGTGGCCAGTCTGAGGAACGTCAGCGCATCGGTCTCGACCACGTTCGGCGGGGTTCCGCGGGTATGCCGGGGACCCTGGATCGCCTGCACGGCAACGTGCGGCGGCACCCGCACCTCGACCGATCGGCCGGGGTAGCGGGCGGCAAGCATGCTGGCGAGCGTCCGGACGGCGGCAGCAACTGCCTTGCGCTCCAGCTGGATCGGCTCGCGATCCGGCAGCGACCGTGACAGGTCATCGGCGTGAACGACCAGCTCGATGATCCGGGTAAGCAGGAAGTCCTCGCTCGTAGTCGGCCCGCGGGGAGTGTCGATCACCTTCGGCAATTCCCCGGCCAGCCGAACGCGGATCGCATGGATGGCCTGGTCGAGCGCGAGCAGCAGGTCATCCGGTGTCCGGTCAGCGGCAACCTCGGCGGTCGAGGCGTCGATGTCCTCGACGTCACGCCGGTAGCGCATCACGAACTCGTACGGCGGCAGCGGTCGAGCACCGGTCGGACGATCCAGCAGCCGCAACAGTCCTTGATGGATCAGCAACAGATGGCCGGTGAGCAGCCGGACGTCCCAGCCCGGCAACACCGAGGGCCTCGCGAACGCCTCGAACGGCAGGCCCGCGAGCCAGTCCCGGATCCGGGCAGACTGCGCGAGCAGCGGCTCGGCGGTGCGGCTTGCCATCGAGGGCGGAGAATCAGGCGCCGGACTAGCCGAAGAGCGCGGGCAACGTCCCCGACCACGCGCGCCGCAGCTCACCGATCGGCAGCCGGAACTGTCCCTGGACCTCGATGGCCGATTCCAGGATGTCCAGCACGCCGATACGCCTGGCAGGCAGGCCACGCGCGGTGCACATGTCGGTGAACCGGACCTCTTCCGACCGCGGAACCGCGACGATGGCCCGGCCGGCCGATTCGGAGAAGAGGAACACGAACGGATCCTCGTCGTCCGGGACGACGATCCGTGCGCCGGTCGTCCCGCGCAGGCACGATTCCGCGAGCGCCACGAACAGGCCGCCGTCGGACACGTCGTGGGCGGCATCGATCAGGCCGTCCCGGCTGGCGTTGATGAGCACGTCGGCAAGCAGCTTCTCGCGGTCCAGGTCCACCTTGGGCGGCTTGCCACCGAGGAAGCCGTGCACCACGTTGGCCCACTCCGAACCGCCGAACTCGTCGCGAGTATCGCCGAGCAGGTACAGCTGATGACCGTCCTGGGTGAACGCCATCGGCGTCCGGCGGGTGACGTCGTCGATGACCCCGAGCACGCCGATCACCGGCGTCGGCAGGATGGGCGTCCGGCCGGTCTGGTTGTAGAAGCTCACATTCCCACCGGTCACCGGGATGCCCAGCTGCTGGCAGCCGTCGGCGAGCCCGCGGACCGCCTCGGAGAACTGCCACATCACGGCCGGATCCTCCGGCGAGCCGAAATTGAGGCAGTTCGTGACGGCGAGGGGCCGCGCTCCGGTGGTCGCCACGTTGCGGTACGCCTCAGCCAATGCGAGCTGGGCACCGGCGTAGGGATCGAGCCGGGTGTACCGGCCGTTCCCGTCAACGGCGAGGGCGAGTCCAAGAACACCGTCCTCGCTCACCCGGACCATGCCGGCGTCCTCGGGCTGGGCCAGCACGGTGTTGCCCAGCACGTAGCGGTCGTACTGGTCGGTCACCCACGACTTGTCGGCCAGGTTCGGCGAGGCGATCAACTTCAGCCCGGTCGCGCACAGCTTGTCGCCGGTCTTCGGGCGCGGCAGGCCGTTGCCGTGGTCACCGTTGAGGGCATCCTGGTCGTAGGGCCTGCCGATCGGACGCTGGTAGACGGGGCCCTCGTGAGCGAGGCTGCGCGGCGGGACGTCCACGATCTTCTCGCCGTGCCAGCGCATGGTCAGGCGTCCGGAGTCGTTGACCTCGCCGATGACGGTGGCGGTGACGTCCCATTTCTCGCAGATGGCCATGAACGCGGCGAGGTTGTCGGGCGTCACCACGGCCATCATGCGTTCCTGCGACTCGCTCATCAGGATCTCTTCGGGCACCAGCGTCTGGTCACGCAGCGGTGCCAGATCGAGGTCCACCGCCATCCCGCCGCTGCCGGCCGCGGCGAGTTCGGTGGTCGCGCAGCTCAGGCCGGCGGCTCCGAGATCCTGGATGCCGGTGACCAGATCGGCGGCGAAGATCTCCAGGCAGCACTCGATGAGGACCTTCTCGGCGAACGGGTCGCCAACCTGGACCGCGGGCCGCTTGCGCTCTCCCTCGGCCTCGAAGCTCGCGCTGGCGAGCACGCTCGCGCCGCCGATGCCGTCCCCGCCGGTACGGGCACCGAAGAGCACGACCTTGCTGCCGGCACCCTCGGCCTTGGCCAGCTTGATGCCGTCGGCCCGCAGCACGCCGACACACAGCGCGTTGACCAACGGGTTGCCGAGATAGGTCGGGTCGAAGACCAGCTCGCCACCGATGTTGGGCAGGCCCAGGCAGTTGCCGTAGCCGCCCACGCCGCTGACCACGCCGGGCAGCACCCGGCCCGTGTCGGGGGCCTCGGCGGGACCGAAACGAAGCGAGTCCAGCACGGCGACCGGCCGGGCGCCCATGGTGAGGATGTCCCTGACGATCCCGCCGACGCCGGTCGCGGCGCCCTGATGCGGTTCGACGTAGGACGGGTGGTTGTGGGACTCGATCTTGAACGTCACGGCCCAGCCGTCGCCGATGTCGACGACGCCGGCGTTCTCACCCATGCCGACGAGCAGGATGTCCTTCGCGGCGTCGGGCACCTTCTCGCCGAACTGGCGCAGGTGCACCTTGCTCGACTTGTAGGAGCAATGCTCGGACCACATGACCGAATACATCGCCAGCTCGGAGCTGGTGGGCCGCCTGCCGAGGATCTCTTTGATGCGGGCGTACTCGTTGTCTGCCAGGCCGAGCTCGCGATAGGGCTGCTTGTCCTCGGAGTTCTTCTTGGCGTTCTTGACGGTGTCTACGGGTGGCCGCTGCACGGGCGCTGACGTCACGCGGGAGTACCTACCAGCTTCTGCAGGACGGAGGTGAAGAAGGCCAGGCCATCGGTGCTCGGGCCGGTCAGGTCCTCGACGGCGTGTTCCGGGTGAGGCATCAGGCCGACCACGTTGCCCTCGGCGTTGGTGATTCCGGCAATATCGCGATAGCTGCCATTGGGATTGTCCCCGACATAGCGGGCCACCACCCGTCCCTCGGCCTCGAGCTCGTCCAGCGTCGCCCGATCGGCGACATAGCCGCCCTCACCGTTCTTCAGCGGCACCACGATCTGCTGGTTCTCCTCGTAGCCGGACGTCCAGTCGGTGCGGTTGTTCTCGATCCGCAGCTGCTGGTCGCGACAGACGAACTTGCGGTGGTCGTTGCGGATCAGGGCGCCCGGCAGCAGGTGGGCCTCGCAGAGCACCTGGAATCCGTTGCAGATGCCGAGCACCGGCATGCCGTTGCGGGCGCCGTCGATCACCGAGGCCATCGCCGGGGAGAAGCGGGCGATCGCGCCGGCCCGCAGGTAGTCGCCGTAGGAGAATCCGCCGGGGAGCACCACGGCGACCACGTCCGACAGCCACTTCTCACCGTGCCAGAGCGGGACGGCTTCGGCGCCGGCGAGGCGGACCGCGCGTAACGCATCGCGATCATCGAGACTGCCGGGAAAGGTCAACACACCGACGCGAGGGGCCACCCGCACAGATTACCGGGCGCAGGACGGGTCCCGGTTACCCACACGCAGGCCGGCTCAGCGATGGATCGTGAAGTCCTCGATGACCGGATTCGCCAGCAGGGTGTCGGCCAGGCGGTGCAGGGTCTGGTCGTCCAGACCGTCCTCGACGTCCAGCTCGAAGTGCTTGCCCTGACGGACCTCCCGCACCCCCTCGATGCCCAGCCGGCCGAGCGCACCGAGGATGGCTTGGCCCTGCGGATCCAGGATTTCGGGCTTCATCACAACATCGACGACGACGCGGGCCACTTCGGTACTCCTCTGCTCAGC
>JAVEES010000005.1 GCA_030840285.1 Pseudonocardiales bacterium | reverse complement strand
GACGGTGTTCGGTCCCGCCGATTCAATTCAGAGGGGGAGTCATGGGCGGCACGGTGTCAGCACAAGCGCGTCGATCCGACCGCGGCGCGGTTGCGGTCGAGTTCGCGTTGCTGTTACCCGTCCTCGTCCTTCTGGTGTTCGGGATCATCGACTTCGGCCGGGTCCTCAATGCGCAGATCACCGTGTCGCAGGCCGCTCGTGAAGGTGCCCGGCTGGCCGCCCTGGCCAATCCGAATGCCTGCACCAGGGCAGCCGCCGCGGGGACCGGACTTTCGCTGACCTGCTCGGGCAACGTCACGATCACCGCATGCTCGGCGACCGCCAACCAGACCAGCGATGCCCAGGCACGCGTTCGATACGCGGTCAGCGGGCTGATTCTGTTCCCCGGCATCACCGTGACCGGAACAGGAGTAATGCCATGTCAAGGCTGATGCGGCGGCTGCGGAGCCGAGGTGCCGAGCGCGGCGCGGTGGCGGTTCTGGTCGCAATCCTGTTCGGCAGCGGGGTGCTGCTGGGCATGGCTGCGCTGGTCGTCGACGTGGGCGGGATGTATGCCGAGAAGGCGCAACTGCAGAACGGTGCCGACGCCGGCGCGCTCGCGGTCGCGACCGGTTGTGCGAAGGGCAGCGCCACATGCGGCACCAGCGTCACAGCAGTGAACGCCGCCTGCAGCACCGCCGCGAACGCCAGCACCGGTATCGCAAGCTGCAACGCCAACGACAACAAGACGGCTGTCGACCAGGTGTGCGGCGTTGGCAGCGGGCTGCGTGCTTGCACCGGCCCACAAAAGGGCTGCCCGACGGCGCCAGCCGGCAACTACGCACAGGTCCAGACCAGCACCCTCACTAGCGGCGGAAGCACATTGCTTCCGCCTGCCTTTGGTAAGGCAGTGATGGGAAGCTCGTGGGCCGGCAAAAATGTGCAGGCCTGTGCGCAGGCCTCGTGGGGTGCGCCTACGACTCTCGGCAATGCGGTTGCCTTCTCGATCTCGGACTGCGAGTGGAACACCGACACCGGCATCGGCACGAACTTCGCATCCCAGCCACCTTACCCGCCGTGGCCCCAGAGCTACCTCAGAGCCGGCAGCGTCAACGCTGCGCGGTCGGAGAACGTCCTGGTACTTCACGGCGAGAGCACCGCGACCTCCTGCGGTGGCAGTGACACCGCGGGTTGGGACAAGCCCGGAGCGTTCGGCTGGGTGGGCGACGGCTCTTCCTGCTCCGTGTCGATCACCAACAACACCTATCCGGCCAACACCGGAAACAACGCGATCAACGCGTGCGTGTCGACCTTTCAGAGCGCGTACACCAACCATTCGCCGATCTTCATCCCGGTCTACAGCGGCACCAGCGGCACCGGCGCCGGGGTGCAGTACACGCTGAAAGGGTTCGCCGCCTTCATCCTCACCGGCTGGGACTTCACCTCCGGCAACGCCGGTTGGAACTCAGCGGGAGGCACCGTCAAGGCACCGTCGCTGATCGCCCTGAGCGAGGGCAACAACACCAATCAGTCCAACTACTGCCACAAGCCGATCGTCGCATCCAACTCCGACGTCTGTGTCTACGGCTTCTTCACTCAGGCGCTGATACCGGCCAGTGCGCTGCCAGGCGGCAGCGGTGGTCAGAACCTCGGCGCGACCAGCGTCAAACTCGCAGGCTGATCCGAACAAAGGACAAGGAACATGAACCGAAGAATTCTGATGATCGCCGCGGCGGTGATCCTTGCCCTGCTCGGGACGGGCGCGGTCTACAGCTACGTCAAGAATGCCGATACCCGCGCGCTGGCCGGCAAGCAGGCGGTGAATGTCCTTATCACCGTGAAGCGAATCCCGGCCGGCACGACGGCCTCCGACGTGCGCAGCGGCGGCTACACACGTACCGATCACCTGCCTTCGGATGCCACTCCGCAGGGGTCGGTCAGCGTCATCGACACCGCCTGGGATTCCCAGGTAACGACGACCGACGTCCAGCCGGGCCAGGTCGTGTTGCGCGCCATGTTCGGAACCAAGCAACCCACGACTAGCGGCCTGGCCATACCCGGCAAAATGGTCGCGGTATCGATCAAGCTCAGCACCGACGGTGACGTCGCCGGCTATGTCCAGCCAGGCTCGCAGATCGCAATCTTCGACACGTTCATCCTTCTCGACGGAAAGGGCGTCCCATCGGGCAACAAGACCGGCGGCGACAAGAACGACAACTGGGCCACCAAGCTGCTGCTTCCCCGCGTCGACGTGCTCGCCGTCTCGCAGAGCGCTCCGCAGGGCACGAAGGGCAACGGCAGCAGCCCTGTCACCAGCACCGACCCCAGCACCGCGATGCTGCTCGTCACTGTCGCTGTCAGCCAGCAGGATGCCGAACGTCTCATCCACGTCGCGCGAACCGGTATGCCCTACGCCGCGCTGCTGTCTAACGACTCGCTGATCGCACCGGGTCCCGGGGTCGACAACCACAACCGGCTGGCGCCGGTCTTTCCCGGAGGGATCAAAGCACCATGACCATCGTCTGTGAACCATCACCCGAGCAGGCAACCTCGCTGGCCGGCTACCTCCCGGGCAGCGTCCGCCCGGTGACCGACATCCTCTCCGTCAGTGACGCATTGAGTGCCGACCCCGCAGAGACTGTCGTCGTGCTAGGCGCCGGCGTGGAGCTCAGCCAGGCGCTGGACTTCACGAGCTGGCTGCGCCAGCAGCGCCCCGGCGTCGGGGTCATCCTGCTGCGGACGACCCTGGACGTCAACGATGTGCTCGCCGCGATGCGAGCGGGCGTGCGAGAGGTGCTGGCCGCCGACGACGGTGCCGCGCTCGCCGAGGCCTGCCGGCGCTTTCAGCACCAGTTCAACGTTGCGCCGGCGACCGCCGGACCACCGGGGCCGGGCGGCAATGTCGTCACGGTGTTCTCGGCCAAGGGCGGTTGCGGCAAGACGACACTGGCAACGAACCTGTCGGTCGTCCTGGCCCGTGCGGGTCAGCGGGTGTGCCTCGTCGATTTCGATTTGACCTTCGGCGACATCGCGATAACCCTCGGGCTCACCCCGAAGCGCAGCATCGCCGATCTCGCCACGCTCGGTGACGAGCTGGATGAGGCGAAGGTCGCCACGTTGGTCACGCCCTACCAGCCCAACCTCGACTGCGTACTAGCGCCAGTCGTGCCCGGCGAGGCGGAACGGATCCCTGTCACCTCGACGGCGGCCATGGTGGACGTTCTCAGCGGCATGTACGACTACGTGCTGATCGACACGCCTGCACAGGTGACAGAACACGTGCTGGCCGCCCTCGATGCCTCGCACCAGCACATTCTCCTTACCGCGCCGGAGATTCCGGCCTTGAAGAACCTGCGGGTCACGCTCGATATGCTCGATCTGCTGTCCTACGACCGGGCCGGGCGCACCATCGTGCTGAACCGGTCCGACGCGCAGGTGGGGCTGACCGAGGCAGACATCGAGCGCGTCGTGCGGAACCCGATCGCCGGGCACATCCCCTCCAGCAGGGACGTCACGGTCTCGATCAATCGAGGGCAGCCGCTCGCGGCAGCCCTGCCGGACCATCCGGTGAGCCTGGCCATCCGCCAGTTCGTCGCTGAACACGTCCACCAGGCGGCCCCGGCCGCATCCCCAGCTGCCAGCCGGCGCGGCCTGCGCCTTCGGCGGAGGTAGACATGAATCTCGCCGAACGGCTCGCAGCTGCCGGTAACGGCGCGCAGGCCCAGCAGGCCGCGCGGATCGAGCGCCCAGGAACAACGGTGCCGGCCAGGCACCGGGTGCTCGACCCGTTCGCCGACATCAAGCGCCGCGTGCACACCTCGCTGCTGGAGGTGCTCGGACCGACCCTGTACGACGCGCGGATGGACGAGCGTGAGCTGGAAACCCGGGTGCGGCAGACGCTGCAGGTCGTCCTCGAGGCTGAGGACGCGCCCCTCAACAACAGCGACCGCAACCGGATCGCCTCTGAGGTGGCCGATGAGATCCTCGGTCACGGTCCGCTGGAGGCATTGCTTCGCGACCCAGAGGTTTCCGAGATCATGGTCAACGGCCCGTCGCAGATCTATGTGGAGCGTTCGGGACGGCTGCACGAGGTCGATGTGGCCTTCGCCGACGAGGCGCACCTGCGCCGCACGATCGACAAGATCGTCGCCCGGATCGGCCGACGAGTCGACGAGGCAAGCCCGATGGTCGACGCCCGCCTGCCCGACGGTAGCCGCGTCAACGCCGTCGTGCCGCCGATCGCGCTGGACGGCTCCACCCTGACGATTCGCAAGTTCGCGGCCGACCCGTACACCGCAACCGACCTCATCGGCTTCGGCACGATGACCCGCCAGGTGGCAGATCTGCTGGTTGCCTGCGTCCGCGGCCGGCTGAACATCCTGATCTCGGGCGGTACGGGCTCTGGCAAGACCACCACGCTCAACGTGCTGTCCTCCTTCCTGCCGGCCGACGAACGCATCGTGACGATCGAGGACGCCGCCGAGCTGCAACTGCATCAGGCGCACGTCCTGCGGATGGAGGCCCGTCCGAGCAACATCGAAGGCCGCGGCGAGGTGAGCGTGCGCGACCTGGTCCGCAACGCGCTGCGCATGCGGCCGGACCGCATCATCGTCGGTGAGGTGCGCGACGGTGCTGCCCTGGACATGTTGCAGGCGATGAACACCGGACACGACGGCTCGATCACCACGCTGCACGCCAACTCACCGCGTGACTCGCTGTCGCGCATGGAGACGATGGTGCTGATGGCCGGCATGGACCTGCCGACCCGGGCGATCCGCGAGCAGACGGCCTCGGCTGTCGACCTGATCGTGCACCAGTCCCGCCTCAAGGACGGCACCCGCCGGATTACCCACATCACCGAGGTATGCGGGATGGAGGGCGATATCGTCACGCTGCAGGACCTGTTCACCTTCGATTTCGCAGCCGGCATGGACCCGGGCGGCCGTTTCCTCGGCACGCTTCGCCCCACCGGGCTGCGTCCCCAGTTCCTCGACCAGCTGGCCGAGCGCGGCGTCACGTTGCCGTCGGCCCTGCTCACCGGGGCCCGATGATGAGGCGCCAGGCGCGTACCGCGGTGGCTGTGCTGGCGCTGCTCATGACTGGCCTGTTGGCAACCGCATCGCAGCCCGCGTCCGCGGCGCCCACGGTTCCGGCCGCCCACGTAAGCAACGTCCAGGTCGACGGCCGCCAGCTTCGGTTTCGCCTTGACCTCACAAGCCTGCCGCCGGGGAGCGGCGTGGATCTCTCCAGCATCCGGGTCAATGCCAACGGGCAGCCGCTCAACGCCCACGCCACCCTAGGTTCGGCCACCGGCACCGCCACGGTGCCGCTGCCTGATCGGGAGGCCATTCTTGTCTTGGATGCCA
>JAVEES010000429.1 GCA_030840285.1 Pseudonocardiales bacterium | reverse complement strand
GCTCGATGAAGCGGCGATAACCCGACTCGAGGAACGCCGTAGTGAACAGCACGAACCGCGGCGGTCGCGTGTCGGCCTGCGTCGCGAAGAGCACCCGGGGATGCTTCCCGCCACGGCCGGGCGGCGGGGTGGCCGCAACCACCTCGCTCAGCCAGGCGTTCAACTTACCGGTGGGAATCCGACGGTCCCAGGAATCCAACGATTTGCCCAACGCCACCGAGAGCCGATCCACCGCCCGTCCGGTTTTGGCAGACAGGTTGACCCGCGGTGCCCACTGCACGCGCTGCAGTTCCCAGTCGATCTCGCGCTCGAGCAACTCGCGACGGTCCTCATCCAGCAGGTCCCACTTGTTGAAGCCGATCACGAGTGCGCGGCCCGATTCGATGACAGTCGAGATGACTCGCTGATCCTGTTCGGACAACGGCTCTGAGGCATCGAGCAACACGACGGCGACCTCAGCCGCTTCGATCGCGCTGGCGGTGCGCAAGCTCGCGTAGTACTCCATTCCAGAGGCCGTATTGACCCTTCGGCGCAGGCCGGCGGTGTCCACGAAACGCCACACGGCACCGCCCAGTTCGACCAGGCTGTCCACCGGATCCACCGTGGTACCGGCGACCGAATCCACTACGGACCGTTCCTCGCCGGTAAGACGATTGAGCAGGCTGGACTTACCCACGTTCGGGCGGCCGACCAGCGCTACCCGGCGTGGGCCGCCGCTGGCCTCCACCTCGGACGGGGCGTCCGGCAACTGTTCCAGGATCGCGTCCAGCAGGTCCCCGGATCCCCTGCCGTGCAGGCCGCTCACCGGATGCGGCTCCCCCAGCCCCAGTGACCACAGCTCGGTCGCATCGGACTCACCGCGTTCATCGTCAACCTTGGTGACCGCAAGGACGACCGGACGCTTTGCCCGCCGAAGCGTACGAGCCACGATCATGTCGGTCTCGGTCGCCCCGGTACGAGAATCGACGACGAACAGCACGAGATCGGCGGTCACCACGGCCTGCTCCGCCTGGCGTGAAACCATCGCCTGCAAGCCCTGAGCGTCCGGCTCCCAGCCGCCGGTGTCGACCAGCGTGAACTGCCGGCCGCCCCAGATCGCATCGTAGGCAACGCGATCCCTGGTGACGCCGGGGACGTCCTGCACCACGGCCTCACGCCTGCCGAGGATGCGGTTCACCAGGGTGGACTTACCCACGTTCGGCCTTCCGACCACGGCGACGACCGGAATGGCGAGCGGAACCTCTTCGGCCCCGCCGGACGCCGGGTCCTGCAGGCCGGCGAGATCGGCGGTGTCCTCGTGCTGAGTCATGTCCGTACTTTCCTGTTGCTGATGGACTGACGGGCCAGCTGTTCCAGCATGTCGACGACCTCATCGACCGTCAGTTCGCTGGTATCGATTTCGCGGGAGCCGTCCGGGCGGTGGGACGGGCTCACCGCTCGCGTCGAGTCGAAGGCGTCCCGACGCCGGATCTCGGCTGCCACCGCGCGGACATCGCTGCCCTTCAGTTCCCCGGCACGCCGCTCGGCCCGCACCTGCTCGGAGGCCGTGAGATATACCTTGACCTCCGCGGCCGGCCACACCACCGACCCGATGTCTCGACCCTCTGCGACAGTGGGCGCCGAAGCGATGAGGAGCCGCTGCTGCTGCACCAGCTGGGTTCGCACGGCGGCTATCGCCGAGACCGCGCTGACCGCGGCCGTGGTCTCGGCGCTGCGGATCTCGGCGTCAACGGCGCGCCCGTCGAGCACTGTGCGGGGAGCGGAGGGGTCGGTGCTCACGTCCAGCCGCATACCGGCGACTACCCGAGCCACCGCGTCGGCGTCCTGAGGATCTACGCCGGCCCGCAGGACCGCGACCGTTGCGGCCCGGTACATGGCTCCCGTGTCGAGGTAGTGCGCGCCGATCCGCGAGGCCAACCGGCGAGCCACCGTCGACTTGCCGGTGCCCGACGGACCGTCGAGGGCAACTACCCCGGTGAAGCTCGGAGCGGTATCTGTCTCGAAGGCCATGACTGCCAGGATACGGGGCGGATCGACCCGATCCTGCCGAGCGCTGGCTGCCGACGACGTAGGCCCACCAAGCAGCCCGTCGCCTACTGCGGCAGGTCGGTACGCAGGGCCGCAGCACCGCGCAGGTATACGTGCCGGACCTCCGAGCGCGGGCTCTCGGTGTTCACGTGGGCCAACAGCCGCAAAGTGCGAGGCATCGCCCCCGGTACGTCTATCTCCGAGGCGCACATCAGCGGAACGTCGGTCAGGCCTAGTTGCCTTGCCGCGTAGGCAGGAAATTCCGCGGTCAGGTCGGGGGTCGCGGTGAACAGAATCGAGATCAGGTCCTCGGTGTCCACGCCGTTGCGCTTCAGCACCGCGAGCACCAGCTCGCTGGCCCCGTCAAGGATCTCATCACGAGTGTTCTCCGCTACCTGGATCGCACCGCGAATCGCTCTGACAGCCACCGTCGTCACCTTTTCAGCCAAGTCGTCTCCGGGTTCCGCGGACGAGGCTACAGACCTATTTCTTGGAAGAGCTGCGCAAGCTCCTCGGGGGTCAGCGACCGCAGCGTTCCGGGCCGCTGGTCGCCCAACCGGACCGGGCCGACCGACGTGCGGACCAGCCGGCGGACCGGGTGCCCGACTTCAGCGAGCAACCGCCGGACGATGTGCTTCCTGCCCTCGTGCAGGCTCACCTCGACCAGTGTCCGGTCCGCGGACAGATCCAGCACCCGGAATCCGTCGACCGCGACCGGGCCGTCCTCGAGTTCGACGCCGGCGCGCAATCGCCTCGCAAGCTTCGGATCGACCTGACCACTCACTTCGGCGACGTAGGTCTTGATGACACCGTGGGACGGGTGGGCGAGCCGGTTTGCGAACTCGCCGTCGTTGGTCAGCAGCAGCAGTCCCTCGGTGTCGGCGTCGAGCCTGCCGACGTGGAACAGCCGGTCCGCGCGGTCGCCGAGCAGGTCACCCACCGTCGAACGACCATGCGGGTCCGACATGGCGGTGATGACTCCCGCCGGCTTGTTCAGGACGAGATAGACGAGATCGGCCCGCAGGTTGATCCGTTTTCCGTCCACCCGGACGACCGCCGAATCCGGATCGATGCGGGTGCCCAGTTCGGCAACCTGGCCGTCAACCGTTACCCGCCCCTCGGCGATCAACTGTTCGCTGGCGCGCCTGGATCCGACTCCGGCGGTAGCCAGCGCCTTCTGCAACCTGATGGAAGCTGTGCCGGTCGGCTCTGACTCAAAGCTCATCGGAGTCCAGCGTGTCGAGTTCGGGCAGCAGCGGAGCCAACGACGGCAACTCCTCCACCGAGGCGATGCCCATCTTCTCCAGGAACTGATCGGTGGTGCGATACAGGCCGCCGCCTGTCTCGGGATCCATCCCTACCTCGGTGATCAGGCCGCGGGCCAGCAGCGTGCGGACCACACCGTCGACGTTGACGCCGCGGATCGCAGAGATCCTGGCGCGGGTTACCGGCTGGCGATACGCCACTACGGCGAGCGTCTCCAAGGCTGCCTGGCTCAGCTTGCTGCGCTGGCCTTCGAGCAGGAACGCCTCGATGATCGGGGCGTACTGGTCTCGGGTGTAGAGCCTGAATCCACCGGCCGCCGGTCGCAGCTGCCAGCCTGTGCGGCGCTCGTCGAGATCCGCCGCGATGACGGCCAGCGCCTCGGCGACCTCGTCGAGCGGGCGCTGCACCGCCGCCGCTAGCTGAGCAAGCTCCTGTGGCGAGTCGGCCACGAACAGAAGCGCCTCGAGCGCACCACGCAGGACGGCCGGATCTGCCAGATCCATGGAAGGGGTTCCGAACGAGGCATCCAGCGAGCTGGGTGCCTCATCCAGGTCGGTGCTCGGCTCAGCGCCGGTCTCAGACGTCATCCGTACTCCTCATCCGGATCGATGGACCCTTCGGCCCCGTCCGCGTCGGTGTTCCGCTCATCCCGGTCCCCGCCGATCCATCGGACGCGAAGCTCTGTCAGAGCCTCTGCCTGGTCGAAAGCCACATCGCCATCGCGATACAGCTCCAGCAGACCGAGGAAGCGGGCCACCACCTCCAGCGTCGATACGCATTCCGAGATCAAGGACCGGAACGTCGCCGAGCCGGTCCGTGCCAGCCGTTCACGCATCGCGGCCATGTGTTCTCGCACGCTGACCCGCGCCGCGTGGATGTGATCGATCCCGACGACGGGCACGGGCTTCGGCTTCAGGGCATTGGCAGCGATCGCGGCGAACTGTGACAGCTCGACGCCGAGCTGTAGCTCTGGGCTCAGGTTGGCGAAGCGGGGTTCGAGTTCGGCGTTGCGGCCGAATCGCCGGCCGGCCCGCTTCTGCAGCTCCGACAGGTGGTTGGCGGCCAGCTTGTACGCCCGATATTGCAGCAGGCGGGCGAAGAGCAAATCCCGGGCCTCGAGCAACGCCAGGTCCTCGTCGTCCTCCACCTCGGCCGCAGGCAGCAAGCGGGCCGCCTTCAGATCGAGCAGGGTCGCCGCAACCACCAGGAACTCAGTCGCCTGACCGAGATCGAACGCCTCACCGGCGGCTTTGAGATAACCGATGAAGTCATCGGTGACTTGGGAAAGCGCGACCTCGGTGACATCGAGCTGGCGACGCCCGATGAGGGTCAGCAACAGGTCGAAAGGGCCCTCGAAGTTATCCAGTCGGACCCTGAATTTGCCGTCGCTCACCAGCGGTTCGGGCTCTGGCGGAAGGTCCCACTCCTCGGGCAGATCCTCCAGTTCGGTGTCCTCTGGCGGGATGACGCTCACGAGCGGGCCAGGACCTCCATCGCGAGCTCGCGGTAGGCGATCGCGCCGGTGGAGGTGGGAGCCCAGGTAGTGATCGGCTCCCCCGCAACGGTGGTTTCCGGGAAGCGCACCGTCCGGTTGATGACCGTATCGAATACCTTGTCGCCAAAGGCTTCGACCACTCGTCCGAATACCTCTCTGCCGTGCAAGGTCCGGCCGTCGTACATCGTGGCCAGAATTCCCTCCAGTCGCAGATTGGGATTGAGCCGCTGCTGGACCTTCTCGATGGTGTCGATGAGCAACGCCACCCCGCGCAGCGAGAAGAACTCGCATTCCAGCGGGATGATCACGCCGTCGGCAGCTGTCAGGGCGTTGACCGTCAGCAGCCCCAGCGAAGGCTGACAATCGATCAGGACGAAGTCGTAATCGCCGATTACCGGAGCGAGCGCTCGCGCGAGAGTCTGCTCGCGCGCGACCTCATTCACCAGCTGAACCTCGGCGGCGGACAGGTCGATGTTGGACGGCAGCAGGTCCATGCCGGGCACCGTGGTCTTGAGGATGACCTCGTCGACTCCGACGGCGCGCTCCATCAGCAGGTTGTAGCTGGTCAGCTCGAGCTGATGAGGCTGCACGCCCAAGCCGACGCTGAGCGCGCCTTGCGGATCGAAATCCACCAGCAAGACCCGGCGGCCGAACTCCGCCAGTGCCGCGCCGAGATTGATGGTGGAGGTCGTCTTGCCGACCCCGCCCTTCTGGTTGCACAGCGCGATGACGCGAGCGGGGCCATGCCGCTCGATGGGGCTGGGCGTCTGTAGCGGCCGGCGTTTGCGGGTTCGCGCCGGATCGGCAGAACGCACGGAGGTGGCCGCACCGGCGTCCGAGATTGCGCCGGCAGGATTTTCCGAGCCGGACGCGCCTGCCGCGATACCAGCCGACGTGTCCTCAGGCGTGCTGGACATAGTCATGAAGGCTGTGCGCTCCCTACTCGTTCCGGAACCTCCGAGCGCACGGAAAAACCGTGCCTGACCCGTCCGGAGGTTACCCCACGACGCCGCGCGGACCGAGCATGCAACACCGCGACATGGCAAGGTCCGGCGTATGTGAAGCGGGTGTCAGTGAGCGAGCAGCCGCACCCGGAAAGTCCCGACACCGTTGTCGGTCGAAGAGCTCGCACCCAGCGCCCGGAATGCACTGATCGCCTTCAGATCATCGGCGCTGGCCCCTCCCCGCCGCATCGCCTGGGCGATGGCGTCGAGGTTGGCGTAGGCGGTCACATCGGGGCGCGCCGCGTCGGGAACGGCAGCTCGAAAGTTCTTGTCCGACGCCAGGGTCGCTCCCGACCGGGACAGGACCGTCTTGAGGTAATCAGGGCTGGTGGCAACAGCAATCCCGTCCGGAGTCCGCTGGGACGTGAGTGGCCACGAGGAGCCCTTGAGAGCGACCGAGTTCCTCAGTTTGGCCAGCACGGCAGCGGCGGCCGCTCCATCGGTCCTCGCTCTGGCCGCGATCCTCGGGCCGGCGCTGGGACCGACGAAATCGACAGCGACCAGCAACTGGCTGCCGAACAGCACCTTCAAATCGGCCGGCAGCGTCAGGCCGAACTCCTCGCTGAACTGAGTGACCAAGTCGTCGGGGGTTGGACCACTACCGGTCGAGCCGAGCTGGGAAAGATTGCTCCGAAACGCCTTCCAGCCCCGGTCGATCGACTTGTCCACGCCGTTGACCTCAACCGCGACGGCAGTGCTCGCGGGCAGATCACCGATGGACGGGCCACCGGCGGCCGGTGCGGAGTATCCGCTGGTGTCCCCGATGACCTTGGCGACGGCTTCTACCGAGTCGCTGGTGAAACGGACCGTATAGGACAGCCGAGCCTGCGCGCCAAAGTTTTGGCTCGCCATCGGCAGGGAGGATCCCGCGAGCCGGGCCAACTTGGCCAGGTCGGCCCAGCCACTCGAGACACCTTGGCCACCGAGCAGCTTCATATCACCCCGGAATTGGGTGTTGTCAGCTAGCGTGCCCTTCCCATCGTCGGCGACGGCGCGGTCGGCAATGTCCTGGCGCTCGGCGAGCAGTGCATAACCGCCCCGAAACGCCACACCGAAGTGCTGGTCGGCCGCCGCGGTGATACGAGCCAGGCCGGTACGAGCTTTCTTGTCATCCTTTGCCTCAACGGCAACCACTATCTCGGGAGCGGCCGTGCGGCCGGTGGCTGTGACGCCGGCGGC
>JAVEES010000413.1 GCA_030840285.1 Pseudonocardiales bacterium | reverse complement strand
CGCGATGACCCATCTCGCGGGAACCGCAATGGAGCGGGCCACCAACGCCCTGCTGGACGCCGATCTCAGCGGCGCCGAGCGAGTGGTGAGCGATGACACCGCGATCGATGCCCTGCGCGCGGACCTCGAGTCCCGGACGTTTGCCCTGCTATCCCTGCAACAACCGGTCGCGACCGATCTGCGGGTGCTCGTCACGACGCTGCATCTGGTGGCCGACCTGGAGCGAATGGGAGATCTCGCACTGCACGTCGCCAAGGTGGCTCGGATGCGTTACCCCGACATCGCGGTGCCGGCCGAACTGCGCGACGTCATCTCGCAGATGGGCCAGGTCGCCCTGTCCCTGGTCGACAAGGTCGCCGAAGTCATCCGTGGGCGCAACGTCGAGCTGGCCAAGGCGATCGAGGCCGAGGACGACTCGATGGACGCCTTGCACCGCAAGCTCTTCACGGTGCTGCTCTCGGACAACTGGTCCCAGGGCACCGAGGCGGCGATCGACATGGCGTTGCTGGGCCGGTACTACGAGCGCTACGCCGACCACGCTGTGGGCGTCGCGCGGCGCATCGTGTTCATCGCGACCGGCGAGATGCACGGCGGCTCGGCAGCGTCCCGGCCGGGCGCCTAGCTCTTGCCCTGATTCGCGACGGCTTCGATCGCGGCCTTCGCAGCGTCCGGATCCAGGTACTGGCCGGGCCCGGACGGCATCAGCGTCGTATCGTCCAGCTCGTAGCGCAGCGGGATTCCGGTGGGCACGTTCAGGCTCACCACTTCCTCGTCGGAGAGCTTGTCCAGATGCTTGATCAACGCCCGTAGCGAGTTCCCGTGCGCGGCGATCAGGACGGTGCCGTTTCGAAGATCCGGGACGATCGAGTCGTGCCAGTACGGCAGCATCCGGCTGACCACATCGGCCAGGCACTCGGTGCGCGGGACGGTCTCGAGCAGGTCGGCGTAGCGCGGATCGCCGACCTGGCTGTACTCCTCGTCCTCGGCAAGCGGTGGTGGTGGCACGTCGTAGGAACGGCGCCACAGCATGAACTGCTCGTCACCGAACTCCGCCCGCACCGCCGCCTTGTCCTTACCCTGCAAGGCACCGTAGTGCCGTTCGTTCAGGCGCCAGGAGCGACGTACCGGGATCCAGTGCCGGTCAGCGGTGTCCAGCGCGATCTGACCGGTACGGATGGCCCGGCGCAACAACGAGGTATGCACCACCCGCGGCAGCACGTCGTGTTCGCGCAGCAGCTCACCGCCTCGAACGGCTTCCGCCTCTCCCGCCGCGGTGAGATCGACGTCCACCCAACCGGTGAACAGGTTCTTGGAGTTCCACTCACTCTCGCCGTGGCGCAACAGGATCAAAGTCGTCATGAACCAATCCTGCCAGCCCGCTCAGACGCCGTGTTCGCCGGACGGCGCCTTCAGCTCGATCCAGATGTGGCTTGCCGCGCCGATCAACCGGCCGTCGGCGCCGTAGAGACTGGAACGCGCGAACGCCTTGCGCCCGTCCCACCCGTCGCAACGAGCGACCACGACGCAGTGCTCGTCGACCAGCATGGAGTCGAACACCTGCGCGGTCATGCTGCCCAGCACTGCTTGGCGTCCCACCAGTCCGATCGACCAGCCGCCCGGACAATCCAGCGCTGCCCAGACCAGGACGGACCCGGCGAGCCCGCTGGTGGAGGGCACGTGCAGCGGCGCGGCTACCAGGCTGGCATCGCCGGGGTCCACCGCGCCGGCGTACACCGCCAGGCCATCAGGGCGCTCGGTACCGCACACGAAACAGCTCGGGAACGGGTGCGATTGCAGGCCGTCGTAGCGTCCGGCCGCGGCAACCGCAGTTGGATAGTCGACTGGCGGCACCGGCTGGATACCGGCCACCTCGCTATTGGTCAGCCCGGTATTGGCCACCTCGGTATTGGTCAGCTCGCTATTGGTCAGCTCGCTATTGGTCAGCCCGGTATCGGTCAGCCCGGTATCGGTTCGCCGCGCCTCGGCGACCAGCTCGGTGCCATCGAAGGCTCTGAGGTGCCGATCGTCCTGTTCCAGGCGTAGGAGGCGATCCAACGGCGGTGGCTTGCGCAAGATCACCCGCACCGGCGCAGCGCTCTGCAGCCTGCGTGCGAGCAGGCCGCAGGTCACGCCTCCGTTGGCTGAATCGGCCGGTCCGTTGTAGCGGCGATCGATCTGCAGGTTGGCCAGCTCAGTCACCGGCCGTCATCCCGTCAATCATCCGAGCCGGCCCGATGCACGTAGCCCTCGAACGCCGCCAGGTTCGCCAGCGACTCGCCCCGGCTCTCTCGCCAGGCCCACTCGCGGCGGATCGACGAGCCGAACCCCATCTCCAGCAGCGTGTTGAACGAGCTGTCCGCGTAATCGAGAACGGCGCCGAGCAGCCGATCGATGCTCTCCGCGGTCACCGCGGCCAGTGGCCAGCGCCCGGACAGGTAAATGTCACCGGCATCGTCGACCGACCACGCCACTCCGAACATCCGAGGATTGTGGGCGAGCAACCAGCGGTGCACCTCGGCGACATTCTCGTCCGGTTTGCGGACCACGAAGGCTTCGATGGTGAGGTTCGAGCTGCCGACGGTCAGCCAGCACGCCGTCTTGAGCCGCTTCTGCCCGGGCAGGTTCGCCACGAAAGTTCCGGGGTCCGGCTCCGCGAAGTCGAGGCCGGCCTCTGCCAGGGCTGCGCGCAGGACGGTGGCCGCCGCTTCGGCCTCAGCGGGTCGTGACGTCATCGACGTCCTGTTCCAGCTCCGTGCCCTGCTGGGATCGCGCGGTGAAGTCGGCGATGCTGTCCCGATAGGAGACCAGCAACCGGTCCGCCGTGGCGCGCCAGGAGAAGTGCTCGGCATGCGCTCGCGCGGCCCTTCCTAGGTCCTCGCGACGCCTCGGATGGATCAGCAACGACCGGATCGCCAGCGCCCACGACTCGGTGCGATGGTCGCTCACCAGCAGGCCCGTCTCGCCGTCGAGCACTGCGGTCGGAAGCCCTCCGACGGCGGCCGCGACGACCGGCGTCCCGCAGGCCTGCGACTCCAGCGCCACCAGACCGAACGATTCGTTGTAGCTGGGAACGGCGGTGAGGTCGGCCGCGCGGTAGAAGTCGGCCAGCAAGTACCGATTCGCGGGCGGCTCGAATCGCACGGAACCCGCGATGCCCAGCTCTGCCGCAAGCTGGTGCAGCGAATCGGGAGCCTGCAGCCCGTTGCCACTCGGGGCGCCGACCACCACGACCTGCAGCCGATGCGCGAGCTCCGGATCCTGGTGGGCGATCTGGGCAGCGGCCCGGATGAGGACGTCCGGTGCCTTCAAGGGCTGGAGCCTGCCCACGAACAGCAGCACCAGCGCGTCCGGTGCGATACCGAGACGGGCACGGGCTTGCAGGCGTCCGGACTCAGGGCCGCGCGAGGCACCGTTCGGGCTGTGACCGTTCGGGGTGTGACCGTTCGGGGTGTGACCGTTCGGGGTATGACCGCTGTGGGTCTCGCTGGTAGCCAGCGACGGGCAGAACACCTCGAGGTCCACGCCGGGCGGGATGGTGTCGATGCGCAGCGGGTCGGCGTCGTACCACTCGATCAGCTGACGAGCCTCGCAGCGGGTATTCGCGATCAGGCGGTCGGCCTCGGCGACGACCTGCTCTTCACCGACGATCCGGGCATACGGCTCGGGAACGTCACCGTCGGCCAGAAGCGCGTTCTTCGCCTTGGCCAACGTGTGCGCGGTGTGAACCAGGGGAACCCCCCAGCGATCGCGCGCCAACCAGCCGACCTGGCCGGAGAGCCAGTAGTGCGAGTGAATAAGGTCATACCAGCCCGGCTCTCGCTGGGCCTCGGCGCGCAGCACGGCCGCCGTGAAAGCGCATAGCTGCGCGGGCAGATCCTGCTTCGACAAACCCTCGAACGGCCCGGCAATCACATTCCGGACGGTGACACCGGGCTGAACTTCCACAATGCGTGGCAGCTCCGAGGACGTCGCGCGAGTGAAGATCTCCACCTCGACGCCGGATTCGGCCAGCAACTTGGCGGTCTCGAGAATGTAGACGTTCATGCCGCCGGCGTCGCCGCCGCCAGGCTGTTCGAGCGGGGAAGTGTGCACGCTGAGCGTGGCAACTCGCCGCGGCAACGACTCAGGCCGCGCCAAGCCGGCCAACCGCTGCTCGCGCATCGTGCCTCCGTAGTAGCAAGTCGGGCCAGCTTCTGTGCTGGCGTTTCTCGTCCGACTGGTATCTGTTCTGGCGTCTGTGAGCTGGCTATCTGTTCTGGCCGTGTCCGTGATCTCGCTTCGGCCTCCCCCGATCATGCCGCATTTCCGCAGGCGGCATTATCGAAAGGTGACTACTCCACCATCCTCCTCAACCCGCGGCCTGGCGGTTGTGACCGGGGCCTCAAGCGGTATCGGCGCAGCCACCGCTCGCCGGCTGGCCTCCGAAGGCTTCACCGTCTGGGCCTGCGCTCGCCGAACGGATCGACTGGACGAACTGGCCAGCGGTACTGCGAACGTCGAGGCTGTCCAGCTCGACGTCACCTCGGCAGAATCGGTCGCCGACCTGGCCGCGCGGGTCTCGGCTGCCGCTGAGAACTTCGGCCCGGACGGCCTGACCCTGCTGGTGAACAACGCCGGTGGCGCGATCGGCCTGGATCCGGTGGCCACCGCCGATCCCGCGGACTGGCTGACAATGTACGAGACGAACGTGCTCGGCGCGATGCGCGTGACTCAGGCGCTGCTGCCGATGCTCGAGACCGGCGCTGGTGGGCACGTGCTGCTAACCGGATCGATCGCTGGCTATGCGGTGTACGAGGGCGGTGCCGGCTACTCGGCCGCGAAGTACGGTGCGCGGGCGATGATGGAGACCCTGCGGCTGGAGCTGAACGGCAAGCCGATCCGGATCTCGGAGATCGCGCCGGGGATGGTGGCGACCGAGGAGTTTTCGTTGGTGCGTTTTCGTGGCGACTCGACCCGGGCTGCTTCCGTCTACGCCGGTGTGGACGAGCCGTTGAGCGCAGACGATATCGCTGATGTGATCGCGTTCGTGGCGACGCGCCCGGCGCATGTGAACATCGATCTCGCCGTGGTCAAGCCGGTGGCCCAAGCGGCCTCGTACAAGGTCGCCCGCCGCTCCTAGCCTGCACGCGCCCTCCGCTCCCGTGGGCGAAATAGGAAGCGGACGGGAGCGGACGGGGATCGATGTGTCAGAGGGCGCAATTCGCGAGGCGGGCCTCGGGACCGAGCCGGATGCCGAAACGATCCTGCACCCCGGCTCTGATCTCGGCCGCGAGCTCGAGCAACTCAGCGGTCGTCGCGCCGCCACGATTCGTCAGGGCAAGCGTGTGCTTGGTTGAGACCGACACCGCGCCACGCCCCCGGTCGAGCCCGTATCCCCGGCTGAAACCGGCCTGCTCGATGAGCCAGGCCGCCGAGAGCTTCATGCGCCCGCCGGTCTCCCATTGCGGGCAGTCCGCCGCCGCGGCGGGTACCTCGTCCAGCAGCGGATTCACGAAGAAAGACCCGACACTCCACGAATCGTGGTCGGCCTCGTCCAGCACCATGCCTTTGGACCGCCGCAGCTCCAGCACGGTCGAGCGCACCGATGACAGCGGCGCGGTTTCACCCTGTCCTATCCCCAGGCGCTTGGCCAGTTCCAGGTAGCGCACCGGACGGGATCGCTTCGAACGAGTAAGCCTTATCGTCACATCGAGCACGACGTAGCGGTCGGTGTGCTTGAACGCGGACGTCCGAAAACCGAACCTGCAGCGATCTGGCGACCAGGTCTCGACGAGCCGGCGCTCCCGGTCATAGATCGTCAGGGCGGTAAGCACATCGGCCACCTCGGAGCCGTAGGCACCGACATTCTGAACCGGGGTAGCCCCTACCAGACCGGGGATTCCCGACATCGTCTCGAGGCCGGCCAGCTTGTCTGCCAGGGTCCGCTCGACCAGCTCGTCCCATCCGACGCCCGCCGACACGGTCAGCTCGACCCCATCACGGGTATCGAATTCCATGATGTCCGACGATGCGACCCGCACCACCACGCCGGGCCAACCCGCATCGCCCACGACGAGGTTCGAGCCGCCGCCGACGAGCAACACCGGTTCGCTGTCGCGATCTGCCTCAGCCACCAGCGCGACCAGGTCGCCGGTGGTCGCCGCGGTCTCGATCCGTCCGGCCGGGCCGCCGAGGCGCAGGGTCGTAAGGTCGGCGAGGGTGGTAGGCACGGCTGTTGAGGCTACCGCGCGAGCGTCGGGCCGTTTGGCGGACGAGGCAACAGGTCGCATGAGGTATCCCGCAACGCACTAACCCCAACCGCCGTGAGCACGCAGCCCACCGCAACGCACTAACCTCAACCGCCGTGAGCAAGCAGCCTCGATTGGCAGCCGGACGAGCCCGCGCGCTGGGCCTGCCTACCCGTGGCACCACGAACCCGAACCGGCTGCGCCGGATGGACAACTGGATCGCCAGCCAGCTCCCAACGCGGTTGCGCGCCTGCGAGGCCCCACTGGTGATCGATCTCGGCTACGGCCAGAGTCCGGTCACCACGATTGAGCTGCTGTCCCGATTGAGGCCGGTTCGCGCCGATGTGCAGGTGCTCGGCTTGGAGATAGACGCCGGACGAGTGGCCGCCGCGAAACCCGCCGAAGCAGCGGGATTGCGGTTCGAGCGCGGTGGATTCGAGCTTGCTGGACACCAACCGGTGATCGTGCGTGCCGCCAACGTGTTACGCCAGTACCCCGAGTCCTCCGTCCCCGGACACTGGTCGACGATGCAACGGCAGCTCCAGCCCGGCGGCGTGATCGTGGAGGGCACCTGCGACGAACTGGGACGGCGCGGCACCTGGGTTTTGCTCGATGCTGAGCGACCGTTGAGCCTCACCCTGTCCTGCCGGCTCGATGTCCTCGATCGTCCCTCAGACCTCGCCGACCGGCTGGTCAAGGCGCTGATCCATCGCAACGTGCGGGGTGAACGGATACATCAGCTGCTCAACGATCTCGATCGGGCCTGGGATCTGCACGCGCCGCTGGCTGCCTTCGGTCCACGGCAACGCTGGCAGGCGATGGTCCGCTCGGTCTCGGACAGCTGGCCCGTCCTGGATACTCCGTCGCGCCATCGATTCGGCGAGCTGACGATCGCCTGGGATGCGGTCTGCCCGGCCGCATGACTCAAACGCTGGTTACGGCAGTTTGTACTGCCACTTCAACACGCGGTCATGCAGGCGATCCGGTAGCACGGTGTCCAGCAATACCAGCGACTTCGCCATCGGGCTGATCAGGTAGCGCGGCCTCGGGCGGCGGCCCCGAATCGCCTTGAGAATCACCTCGGCGACCTGCTCCGCGCTGATCGACAGGCGCGCCATCGACCCTTCATAGGCGTTGGAGAAGCTTTGCTCGACCGCGTTCAGGTAGCCGCCATAAGGGTCATCCCCACTGTCGGTGGAGCCGGGTCGCGCCGCGTCGGCCCAGGGCGTACGGACGATTCCGGGTTCGATGAGGACCACGTAAATGCCGAAGGAACGAACCTCCATGCGCAGCGCATCGCTGATCGCCTCGAGGGCGTACTTGGATGCGTGATACGCACCGCCACCGGGCAGCGTCGTCCGGCCGCCCATCGAGGAGATGTTGAGAATGCGCCCGCGGTGCCGTGCACGCATGGCCGGCAACACCAATTGCGCCAGTCGAACCGCACCGAAGACGTTGGTCTCGAACTGGGCGCGCAGGTCTTCGATGGCCAGCTGCTCGATCGCGCCGTACTGGCCGTAACCGGCGTTGTTCACCAGGACGTCGACGGCCCCGTGCTCTTGTTCGATCTCGGCCACCGCTGCGGTCATCGACTGCTCGTCGGTCACGTCGAGGCTCAGGGTTCGGCAACCCGCGGCAGCCAGGTCGGCCACCGATTCGAGATTGCGAGCCGTCGCGTAGACGAGATATCCCGACGCTGCCAGACGAAGCGCCGTCGCGCGTCCGATGCCCGACGAACAGCCGGTGATCAGCACCACGTCAACCATCGAGGGCCCCCCGCACCGACGAACCGGCGATCTCAGCAGGCCATTGCTCGCGGCGCCAGGCCGCATCCCAGAACATCCACTCGTACTGGGAGGTTCGCACCACGTGCTCGATAAAGGCCGACCGGTCGCGGTCGGACAGATCCTGTCCGAGCCGGTCGACGACGTCGAGAACGCGTTGCACGATCTGCTGGAACTCCTCGCCCCCGTACGTCTCGATCCATCTGCGATACAGCGGATCCTTCGAGGAACCGGTCAGCAATGCCTCGCCCACCCGCGCGTAGATCCAGTAGCAAGGCAGCACTGCCGCAACAGCCTCGGCGTAGGAACCCTGATGGGCGACCCGTAGCAGGTATGAGCTGTAGGCCAGCGTTGTCGGCAGCACCGCCGTGGCAGCCGCTTGCGCTTCGGTCAACCCGAAGCCGCTGATGAAGTCGGCGTGCAGGCTTCGCTCGACGAGGATCGCACCCGCCGCATCCTGGCAGAACTGGACTACCTCGTCCTCCGAGGTCGCCTTGGCGGCGGTGATGGCCAGCGCCCGGGCGTAGTCGCGCAGGTAATGGGCGTCCTGCAGGACGTAGTGCTGGAAGGCCTCCGGCGGCAGGGTGCCATCGGTCAGCCCTGTCACAAACGGATGTTCCAAGATGGCGGCATAGATGCCCTGAATGTGCTGCCACAGTTCGTCGGTAAAGCGCTCCACGATGTCGGAATCTAGCCCCCATTCCCGGATCGCTCGACCACCGCATCGGACCTCGGACGTTTCGACTCGACAACGCCTTCCGCGTCCTGCATGGTTTACCCACGTTCCGCGTCCGTGTCCGAAGGAGGTCTGGCTTGGCCCCCGACTCCAGCGATTACGACTCCGGCGGTTACGACTACGACGTCATTGTGATCGGTTCCGGATTCGGCGGCAGCGTCAGTGCCCTGCGGCTGACCGAAAAGGGCTATCGCGTCGGGGTCATCGAAGCCGGCCAGCGTTTCGACGCGGGCAATACGCCGAAGACGTCCTGGGATATCCGCAATTTCTTGTGGGCGCCGAAGCTCGGCTGCAAGGGAATGCAGCGGATCCACCTGCTCAAGAACGTCATCATTCTGGCCGGCGCCGGGGTCGGCGGCGGCTCGCTCAACTACGCCAACACCCTCTACGAACCGCCCGCTGCCTACTTCGCCGACCCTCAGTGGGCGCACATCACCGATTGGCATGCCGAGCTGGCGCCCTTCTACGCGCAGGCCAAACGCATGCTCGGGGTGGTCACCAACCCGACCACGACGGCCGCCGATCTCGAGATGAAACGACTGGCGGAGCAGTTCGGCAAGGCCGAGACCTTCCACTCCACCCCGGTTGGCGTGTTCTTCGGTCGCGAAGGGCGCAAAGAGCCAGGACGCACGGTGCCCGATCCGTTCTTCGGTGGTGCGGGTCCCGACCGCACCGGCTGCATCGAATGCGGCGAATGCATGACCGGGTGCCGGCACGGTGCGAAGAACACGTTGAACACCAACTACCTCGCGCTGGCCGAAGGCGCCGGTGCACAGGTTCACCCCTTGACGACAGTGACCAATGTCCGTCCGTTGAAGGCCGGCGGCTACGCAGTCGACACCGTTCGGACCGGCGCCTGGCGAACCAGCCGGGCGCACCGGACGTTCACCGCGGAGCAGGTCATCTTCGCCGCCGGAACGTACAACACTCAGAAGTTGCTGCATCGATTGCGGCAGTCCAGCCTGCCGCGGCTCTCCGCACGGCTCGGCCAGCTCAGCCGCACGAATTCCGAGGCCCTGCTGGGAGCGGTGACCAGGGACCCGAAGGCCGACTACACCCGAGGTGTGGCCATCACGTCGTCCTGGCACCCGGACGAGAACACCCATATCGAGCCGGTGCGGTACGGTAAGGGCAGCAACGCGATGGGATTGCTGAGCACAGCGCTGACCGACGGCGGATCGGTGAGCAGACGGTTCCGGGAGTGGTCCTCGGTAGCTGCGCGCAACCCCGCTGCGCTGATCCGGACCGTGATCCCGCGCCACTGGTCCGAGCGCACGATCATCCTGCTCGTCATGCAGTCGCTGGACAATTCGATCACCGTGCTGGGCAAGAAAACCCGGTTCGGCAGGACGAAACTTACTTCGAAGCAGGGTGACGGCCAGCCGAACCCGAGCTGGATACCGGTTGCCAACGCGGCTGCCCGCACGCTGGCCGACAACATCGGCGGGGTGCCCGGCGGCACCTACGGCGACCTCTTCAACATCCCGATGACCGCACATTTCATCGGTGGCTGCCCTATCGGCGATTCGGCCGAGACCGGCGTGATCGATCCGTACCAGCGGCTGTACGGCTATGACGGTCTGCATGTTGCCGACGGCTCGGCGCTGTCGGCGAATCTCGGCGTCAATCCGTCGCTGTCGATCACCGCACAGGCCGAGCGGGCGATGGCCTTCTGGCCCAACATCGGCGAGCCGGATCAGCGGCCCCCGATCGGGTCGGCCTACCGCCGCCTGGATCCGATTGCCCCGAACGCGCCTGTGGTACCCGAATCGGCTCCGGCAGCGCTGCGGCTCGGGCCGACTCGGCTCGTCGATAGCTCCGTCGATAGCTCCTGAGCCCGATGGCAGCGGGACCGGACGCTGCGTTCCGGTCCCGCTGCTTCTCGGATTTAGCGGCTCAAACGTGCCAGCTTCTCGATCAGCGCACCTGACGGTTCGCCGGGATTCCACCGTTTGGGTCGTCGCGCAGTAGCCAGACCGGGTTGGACAGGGCGATCACGTCACCAGCGGTGCTTCGCACCTCCACGCGGACGAAGCGCGGCGCGCTGGTGTCGACCTTGACATCGACATAGCCGGCTGACCAGTCCGAGGCTGTAAGCTGGCTCGAAGTCGTACCGGGCTGCGGCACGGATGGCCCCGCGTTGTCCACTGTTCCCTGGACGAGCCAGATCGAACTGCCGGCGGGCAACCCGCTGAGCAGGACCCGGACGTTGCGGGTGAGGGCACTGGAGACCGTCACCGAACCCATCGGCGCCGCTCCATCGACGAGCAGTCCGATGGTCCCGCTGAAAGTCGCGGGGTTGCCGAAGAACACGTTGCCGGCAGACAGCGCGGGCAGCAGGTCGTTCAGCTCGCGGCTCCCGGCGTAGGCCCACGTGACGAAGTTTGACTGCTGCCCCAGCCAGTCCTGGCCCGAATGGTCATCGCTGACGCCGGTGCCCGTGAGGAATACGGCGTTACGAGAACACACGTCCCAGACCTGGGCGTGCCTCGTGAGGTCCACGCCGCCGCGGCTGGGGTAGCCGACCTCCAGGATGTCGCAGCCCATCGCCCGGTCACTCAGCACTGACGCCGCGACGGAAGCCCGCAACGCGTCCTGCTTCGCGGCCGGCAGATCGGCAGGATGCGAGGTGCCGAACGGGTGGTTGTAGGACGCGAGCCCGCCCGTCGAATGGATCATGTCGACCACCGCGTAGGCCGCATTCGGATTGGGATCGGCAACCGGACGGGGGTCAGCGAAGCTCGGCATCGTGATCTCAGGCCCGAACCAGTTGAGGTGGGTCGGCTTGACCAGCGAGACCTCCATGCCCTGGTACTGGCGCACCGCCGGGAACCGTTGTGCGTATCCCCTCATCAGGGCCGCCTGCATCTCCAGCGGCGCGTTCGCCGTGCGCGCCGGCCGGGTGATTCGCAACAGGTCGAACCAGCCGTCCGCGAGCCGCTCCATCTCGCTGACCGCGCTCAGCGTGATGTTGAACATCGCCGCGTCGCGGGCTTCGATGTCGGGCCAGAATCGGGCCATGTCCTCTTCGGGGCGCAGTTGCAGCGTGTTCCAACGACCCTGCCGAGCCGGGACGTGCACGACACCGTCGATCCCGGAAAGCCTGCGCTCCCGTCCCTGTGTGCCGTCGATGATGTAGGTCAGGGTGTATTGGCCGGCCGGACGCCCTTGGGTCGCGGGACGCCAGCTGGTGGTCAGCGTGAGCGACAGATAGCTGTGCGGCGATACCTCAGCCGGAAACACGTCGATTTCTATGGTCTGGTCATAGACGGAGCGCTGGTCGACGGTGTTGGCCGCCGATCCCTCGACGCCCACCGACACCTGATCAAGACCTTCCGAGCGCGCGGTCAGGTGCACCGAACCCGGCACATCCGTGTCCGCGGGTGAGGCCATCGACTTATCCCAGACGACCTGTGAGGTCGCAGCCGTACCGACCGCCTTCTGCGCCCATGACCAGGCAACGCCGCTTATCTGTTCGGTCGGGCCGTTCATGTGGACGACATTCGGGTAGCCGTGCTCGGCCATCCGGAAATCGTGTTCGGTCCACCACAGCACGTCCAGGCCGGTGCTCGTGGCCTGTTCGAGGTGGCCCTGCATGCTGCCGGTGCCCTCGCTCCACGAGGCGTGGATGTGCATCGCCATCGATACGATCCCGGGACGCCGGACGATCGCCGTTCCGGTTTCTGCTGGCTGGCTCTCGGTCGCAGCGGCCGCTTGAGGCTGAGGTCCCAGCGCCAGCCTGCCGGCGCTGAGGGCGGTGACGGCTGCCGCCGATTTCAATACGTCACGTCGTGTCGGGCTCACAGTGCTCCAATTCTCGGTAATTCGGTATGCAACGAATTGGTAACGGGGGCACATGAACGGAACATGTTCTGCAGGGCAATGGCGACCAAATACCGGCGTGCTAGCTGCCCGCATGCTGTACCGGGCCCGAGCGGCGGGTGGTCCCGAGCACGGGATCGTCCGGTGCGCGGGATCGTCCGGTGCGGTGCAAGAATCGCGTCCATGTCCCTTCACCTTGCGACGACCCCGGAAGCCAACGCGTTGCTGGCCGAGGATCCGCTGGCGCTGCTCGCCGGCATGTTGCTCGACCAGCAGATCCCGATGGAGAAGGCATTCACCTCGCCGGCGGTGCTCGCGGAGCGGATGGGCGTCGCCAGGCTCGACGCTCACCAGATCGCCTCGATGGACGCGGAGCAATTCGAACTGCTCTTCCGGCAGGCACCGGCGCTGCACCGCTTTCCCGCGGCGATGGCCAAGCGGGTCCACGACCTGTGCCGAGGCCTGGTAGAGCAGTACGACGGAGATGCCGCAGCCATCTGGCTCACCGCAGGCACCGGCCAGGAACTCGTTTCACGGATCGCGGCCCTTCCCGGCTTCGGACAGCAGAAGGCCAAGATCTTCACTGCCTTGCTGGGTAAGCAATTCGGGGTACGACCGGACGGCTGGCGCGAGGCGGCCGGGGCTTACGGCGATGACGGCTCGCACCGCTCGGTCGCCGATGTCATCGACGCCGACTCACTCGTCAAGGTGCGCACGTTCAAGAAGGAACAGAGGGCCGCGGCAAAGGCCGCCCACTGACTCGGCGCAAACCCCGACCAGCCACCCGGTCGGGCTAGCCGAATTCGTCAACGCCAAGCTCCGCCGCGCTCCCCGCAGAGCGAGCTGGGCGGTGAAAGTCCGCTGGGGAAAGCGCTCAGACCTGGATCACCGCAGCCGATAGGGACACTCGACAAGCCTTCGGCCGGATACGTCGGCTGCGCTCCCTCTAGTGATCCAGGCGGGCTACAGATGGTTCTACTGCTTCCGAAGGCCGGTTCTCATCCAGCGGGCACGGTCCCGCCTGGCGGTAGTGGCCTGTCAACTGGCCCTGCCGCCGAGATCACGAGCATGCGTCCTGACGATCTCGAGCTTGCGGGATGGGTGAACCAACTAGGCACCCCTGGCCCGGAAGGGTCGCGCTCCAAGCTGATGGCTCGCTTGGGTGGCTCGGCTGCCATCGTGGCCTTGCTGCTGTATCTGACGTGGCGGGTTGGTTTTACGATGCCCACCGGCTCGTCCAATCGAATCGCTGCCTGGATCCTCATCGGCTTCGAGGCGCTGCCGCTCACCGGCCTGATCCTCAAGCTCATCACGGTGTGGAACATCGACAGCACCGCCCCGCCGGTGGCCGATGAAGCGCCGAACGGAATCCGGGTAGCGATTCTGATTCCCACCTATAACGAGCCGATCGAGGTCTTGAGTCCGACGGTTGCCGCGGCGTGC
>JAVEES010000409.1 GCA_030840285.1 Pseudonocardiales bacterium | reverse complement strand
CTATCACCTGCAGGAGGCGGGCGCTACGCCGGTGCAGGAGGTCTCCTTCGCACTGTGCACCGCGATCGCGGTACTCGACTCGGTGCGCGACTCCGGCCAGGTCGCGCCCGAGGACTTCGGCGAGGTCGTCGCCAGGATCTCCTTCGTCGTCAACGCCGGCGTGCGGTTCGTCGAGGAGATGTGCAAGATGCGAGCGTTCGTGCGCTTGTGGGACGAGATCACGGCCCAGCGTTACGGCGTGCAGGATCCCCGACACCGGCGGCTTCGCTATGGCGTACAGGTCAACTCCCTGGGCCTGACCGAAGCCCAGCCGGAGAACAACGTCACCCGGATCCTGCTTGAGATGCTGGCCGTGACGCTGTCCAAGGATGCGCGCGCCAGGGCGGTGCAGTTACCTGCCTGGAACGAGGCCCTCGGGCTGCCCCGCCCGTGGGACCAGCAGTGGTCATTGCGGATGCAGCAGGTGCTGGCCTTCGAGACCGACCTGCTCGAGTACGACGATCTGTTCACCGGATCGGAGGTCGTGGAGAAGAAGGTCGCCGAGATCGCCGCGGGTGCCCGCGCGGAGATCGACAAGATCCTCGAACTCGGTGGGGCGGTCGCCGCCGTGGAATCCGGATATCTGAAGTCCGAGCTGGTTTCCTCGCTGGCCAGACGCCGTGGCCGGATGGAAACCGGTGCGGACGTCGTCGTCGGGGTGAACAGGTTCACCGAGACGGAGCCGAACCCGCTGACCGCCGATCTGGACGCCGCGATCCTGACCGTGGACCCCGAGGTGGAGTCGAGGGCGAAGCAGGCGATTGAGCAGTGGCGGGCCGGCCGCGACCACGGCGAGGTGGACGCGGCCCTGTCCGAGCTGAGGACGGTCGCCGGCAGCTCGCAGAACCTCATGCCGGTGACGCTGCGCTGCGCCCGTGTCGGGGTCACCACCGGGGAGTGGGCGGGAGTGCTTCGCGAGGTGTTCGGTGAGTTCAGGGCGCCCACCGGAGTCTCGGCCGCCTCGGCCAGCGGTCATGATGCGGCGTTCGCCGACGTCCGCGAACGAGTTCGGGCTACCGGAGCCCTGCTGGGAGCTCCGCTGAAGTTCCTGATCGGAAAGCCCGGCCTGGATGGGCATTCCAACGGCGCCGAGCAGATCGCGGTGCGCGCCCGCGACGCGGGCTTCGAGGTGGTGTACGCGGGCATCCGGCTCACCCCCGAGCAGATCGTTGCCTCAGCGGTCGAGGAGGACGTCCAGGTCGTCGGCCTGTCGGTGCTGTCCGGCTCGCACCTCTCGGTCGTGCCGGATGTGCTGGACGGGTTGCGCAAGGCGGGCCTGGACGATGTCACCGTCGTCGTGGGTGGCATCGTGCCCGACTCCGACGCCGAGCGGCTCAAGGCACTCGGTGTCGCTCGGGTCTTCACGCCCAAGGACTTCGAGATGAGCAAGGTGCTCGACGAGGTCGTCGAGGCGGTACGTCAGGCACATGGGCTCTAGCGTGCGGCTTGGGTAGGCTGCCCAAGTGCGCTTGGTGATTGCTCGCTGTTCGGTGGACTACGTCGGCCGGCTGACCGCGCATCTTGCGATGGCACCCCGCCTGCTGATGGTCAAGAACGACGGCTCGGTGCTCGTGCATGCCGACGGCGGGTCCTACAAGCCGCTGAACTGGATGTCGCCGCCCTGCAGGCTCGAGGAAGCCAGCGGTCTGTGGACGGTGACCAACAAAGCCGGCGAGCAACTGCTGATCACCATCGAGGAGGTGCTGCACGACAGCTTGCACGAGCTGGGCGTGGACCCCGGACTCGTGAAGGACGGCGTGGAAGCACACCTGCAGGTGCTGCTCGCCCAACACATCGAGACCCTCGGTGAGGGTTATCGACTGGTGCGGCGGGAGTATCCGACCGCCATCGGCCCGGTGGACATCATGGCCCGTGACCCGCGTGGGCTGGCGGTTGCCGTGGAGATCAAGCGCCGGGGTGAGATCGACGGCGTCGAGCAACTCAGCCGCTATCTGGAACTGCTCAATCGCGACCCGTTGCTGTCGCCAGTGCGGGGCGTGTTCGCCGCGCAGGAGATCAAGCCGCAGGCGCGGACACTCGCCCGTGATCGGGGTATCGAGTGCCTGGTGCTGGACTACGACACGTTGCGGGGCAAGGACGATCCGACCCAGCGCCTGTTCTGACCAACGGTCCAGGGTGCCCGGCAAGGTTGGGCTGGCGCCGCCGGCTACTGGTCAGTAACCTCGGCCCATGACTGCTGTGTCCCACCAGCCCGGCACGCAGACGCGGTCGGCCAGCTTCGACTCCCTCGATCCCGTGACGGGCAATGTCATCGCGACCTTTCCGGTCAACTCGGCCGCCGAGGTCGCGGCCATCGTGTCGAAGGCGAAAGAAGCCGCCGATTTCTGGGCTGGCCTCGGCGAGCCGGGACGGCGTGCTCGGCTCTCGGCCTGGCGGGCGACACTGGTGCGACGCACCGACGAACTGGCCCGGCTGATCCATGCCGAGAACGGCAAGCCGGTCGACGATGCCGTTCTCGAAGTCACCATCGCCATCGCTCATCTGGACTGGGCAACCCGCAACGCCCGATCGCTGCTGGGCAAGCGGCGGGTGCTGCCGGGCGTGCTGGCGGCCAATCACTCAGCGACCCTGGAGTACCTGCCCTTCGGCGTCGTCGGGGTGATCGGTCCGTGGAACTACCCGGTACACACCCCGATGGGTTCGATCTCCTACGCCCTGGCGGCCGGCAACGCGGTGGTCTTCAAACCGAGCGAATTCACCTCCGCTGTCGGGCGATGGCTGGTGGAATCCTTCGCGGGCATCGTGGCTGAGCAGCCCGTCCTCTCACTCGTCACCGGCTTCGGCGAGACCGGGGCAGCGCTGTGCGTCTCGGGCGTCGACAAGCTCGCCTTCACCGGCTCGCCCGCTACCGGCAGGAAGGTGATGGCTGCGTGCGCGCAGAACCTGACACCGTGCGTCATCGAATGCGGCGGCAAGGACGCGCTCATCGTGGCGGCTGACGCCGATATCGAGCGGGCGGCCGAGCAGGCCGTCTGGGGATCGATGTTCAACGCCGGACAGACCTGTGCCGGGGTCGAACGCGTCTACGTCGAGGCGCCGGTCTATGAGGCGTTCCTGTCAGCCGTGACCGCCCGGGCGACATCACTGCAGGCAGGCGCCGGAGGCAGCGCCGACTACGGTGCGATAACCATGCCCGGGCAACTGGACGTCATCGCCGCACATATCGAGGATGCCTTGCAGCGCGGGGGCAAGGCCCTGGTCGGCGGCCGCCACTCCGTCCGGGCACCCTTTGTCGATCCGGTCGTGCTGGTCGATGTGCCCGAGGACTCGCCGGCGCTGACCGATGAGACGTTCGGCCCCACGGTGGTGATTGCCAAGGTCGCCGATCTGGACGAGGCGATTACCAAGGCGAATGCATCCCGCTACGGCTTGGGTGCCTCGGTTTTCAGCAGGCGCAACGGTCAGCGGATCGCGGATCGGCTCGATGCGGGCATGGTGAGTATCAACTCGGTGCTGACCTATGCCTCCATTCCGGGACTTCCGTGGGGTGGTACCGGGGATTCCGGTTTCGGCCGCATACACGGCCCGGACGGGCTGCGTGAGTTCGCGAGGTCCAGGTCGGTCAGCAGGCAGCGCTTCGAGATACCCCTGCGGCTCACCACCTTCGACCGGAGCGACAAGGCGATGGGCCGGCTCCGCAAGCTGGCGCGGGCGCGGTGGGGACATTCGAAAGCCAGCAGTGCTCGTGTGACAGGCGCCGCAGTGCCGCGCTGAGGCGAGCGGCGCGGGCTAGTTTCTTCCCTACGGCCAAAGGCGGTCCGGCATGGGCCAGCACAATTCGAGCGAGAACGAGAGGTGCTCCTAACGTGGCGCGAGAGATCAGCAGGGTCGGCGTTGTCGGGTTGGGCACCATGGGCGCCGGCATCGTCGAGGTGTTCGCGCGCCAGGGTTTGACCGTTGTCGCGGTCGACCGGGATGACGCGGCCCTGGCCCGTGGCCGGGGGCACCTGGAGACCTCCACCGCACGTGCCGTGAGTCGAGGCAAGCTGGACGCGGCCGAGCAGCGGCGGCTGCTCGAGCGTGTCAGCTACGACACCGATCTGAAGGCCATGGCCGAGGCGGAACTGGTGGTCGAGGCGGTGCCCGAAAAGCTCGAGCTCAAGCGCTCGATCTTCGCCGCGCTGGATGAGATCTGCCCGCCGGAGACCATCCTTGCCACTAACACGTCCTCGCTGTCGGTGACCGAGATAGCGGTGGCCACCTCGCGTCCGGGAAAGGTGGTCGGGCTCCACTTCTTCAACCCCGCGCCGGTGATGAAGCTGGTCGAGATCATCCGGAGCGTCGTGACCGAACCCGAGGTCATCGAGGACGTCGAGGCGTTCGCCGCGGCGCTCGGCAAGGTCGATGTCACGATCGGCGACCGGGCCGGTTTCATCGCCAACGCGCTGCTGTTCGGGTACCTCAACCACGCGGCGGCGATGTACGAATCCCATTACGCCAGCCGGGAGGACATCGACGCGGCGATGAAGCTGGGCTGCGGCCTGCCGATGGGTCCGCTGGCGCTGCTGGATCTCATCGGGCTGGACACCGCCTACGAGATCCTCGACACGATGTACAAGCAGTCGCGTGATCGGCTGCATGCTCCCACGCCGATCTTCAAGCAGATGATGACCGCCGGCCTGCTCGGCCGCAAGGCGGGCCGGGGCTTCTACACCTACGACGCGCCCGATTCACCCAATGTGGTGGCCGATGCGCACACACCGGCAGCCGGCGCGGTCCTGGCCGGTGCCCGTCCGGTCTCGGCGGTCGGCGTGATCGGTTCGGGGACCATGGCCACCGGGATCGTGGAGGTGTTCGCCAAAGCCGGTTATGACGTGCTGTTCGTGGCACGCAGCGCTGACAAGGTCGCCGGCGTGCAGGCCGCTGTTGCGAAGTCCCTGGACAAGGCGGTGCAGCGCGGCAAGCTCACGAACGAGGCCCGCGAGGCCGCACTAGCGCATGTCAGCGGTTCGGTGCAGCTGAGTGATCTGGCCTCCGCGGATCTGGTCGTCGAGGCGATCGTGGAAGACCTGCCGCTGAAGCAGGCGCTGTTTGCCGAGCTCGATGCGATCTGCAAGCCCGGCGCGATCCTTGCGACCACCACGTCGTCGCTGCCAGTCATCGAATGTGCCGCGGCGACGAAACGGCCGTCCGACGTCATCGGAATGCACTTCTTCAATCCGGCAGCCGTGATGAGGCTCGTCGAGGTGGTGAGCACGGTGTCGACCGCGAAGGAGGTCGAGGCCACGGTGCTGGACGTCTCGACCAAGCTTGCCAAACACCCCGTGCGCTGCGGAGACCGAGCGGGATTCATCGTCAACGCGCTGCTGTTTCCCTACCTCAACGATGCCATTCGGATGCTGGAAGCTCATTACGCCAGCAGTGAGGACATCGACGCGGCGATGAAGGTCGGCTGCGGTTATCCGATGGGCCCCTTCGAGCTTCTGGATGTGGTGGGCCTGGACGTGTCCCTGGCGATCCAGCGGGAGCTGTACCTGGAGTTCCGCGAACCCGGCTTCGCCCCTGCGCCGCTGCTCGAGCACCTCGTCACGGCGGGCTACCTCGGCCGCAAGACCGGACGCGGCTTCCGCGACTACACGTCGCGCTAGGCGGTCGCAGTGGAGCGGCGTGA
>JAVEES010000407.1 GCA_030840285.1 Pseudonocardiales bacterium | reverse complement strand
GCAGATGTACGCCAACATCAATGTTCCCGAGTCCTTTTCCGGCCGGTATGAGTACGTCAAGATCTCGTGGGCGATCGCGACCGATGGACTCGGTGAGGACCACGCGTCGATCGGGATGCTCCAGCAGCAGGTCGGCCCGAGTTTCACCCGGCCGATCGACGGGCAGGCCTTTCACCGCTCCACCGTCTCGGATGACACCTGGGGCAACGTCGCCCAGTTGATGGATCCGACCTACAGCGCCAACAAGTTCCTGGAGAGACTGGAGCGGCTGAACTGGGAGAGCGATCCGTTTCCGTGGGCGAGCATCCAGTCGGTGCAGGGCTCTGCCTACGACGGAAACCCCCGCCGGGCCAACAACTTCAACGACGAGTACGGCGGCAACTACCACGCGACCTGGAGCGAGGCTCGACGGCTTGTCGACGCGGTGTGGGGCCAAGCTCCGGCCGTCGCAATGAGCAGGCAGCTAGGAGGCTTCCTGATGGCACTCACTGATGAACAACAGCAGTTCATCTACGACGAGCTGCAATGGTGGCATACCCGTCGGGCCAAGTTCGACCTGGTGGCGTGGTCGATCCTCGGTGACGACAAGGGCCAGCCCGGCGTCCGCAGTCTGCTGCAGGGAGTGCGCCAATCGATGTCAGCGCTCGTGAAGAAGAAGTAGCTCGTCACCGGGCTACGTAATCTTGCAGGCGTGACGCTCCCGATACGGATGGCCCGTGCCCTGCAACAGGCGCTGGCCGCAGCGGCCGCTTCGGATGCAGAGGCTTTTGTCGAGGCAGCTGCTCAGCTGCACCGATTGGACCTCGAGCAGGTCGGCAGGGTCCAGGCCGTCATGACCCGTTGCCTGCTGGAGGACAGCCATCCCGGTGGGCTCGACGGCGAGGATGTTCGCGCGGCTCTCGAGCGCTGCGTCGGCGACGCGGCTGCCTGGTTTCCGGGGTTGAGCGGCGATGCCCTGATCGCCGTATTCACCAGCGCACTAGGCATGTTCGAGCCCGATGAGGACAATCAGGTGGCAGCGGCCACGATGGTGTCGCACGCCAGCCTTGTCATCGCCGATCTCGCGAAGAGTTGCGGACTGCCGGTGGAGCCCTACCTCGATGCCGCGATCGAGGAGATTCGCCGGGCCGAGACGATGGAGCTGCCCTAGCTGTCCGGGTCTTCGAGAGCAGCAAGCTCGGCCTGCATATTTCGCCGGGCTGCCTGGCTCCATTGATGGCGACCGGCGACCGTGAGGTAAAGCTGCTCGCGATCCAGGAGCGCACGCAGCACGGCTGCCCGCCCGCTGCGCCAGTCGGCCTCGCCGACATGGCGATATTCCTGTCTGACGGACGCGAGATAGCGGCCGTAGTCGGATGGTTCGCCTCCCAGCACGGCCAAGTCCGCATCGAGCAGTACGGCCGCGGGCAGATCCGACGGCGGCGCCTGGTGGTCGATGGTCATCAGGACCAGCTCCGCGACCCGATCCGAGCTGCAGGCCGGTACACCGGCGGCTGAAAGGGCCTGCCGCGCCCACTGCGCGCTCGCCCGCTCGTCCTCACCGGCATGGCCTCGGTAGACGACATCGTGCGCACATCCCGCGGCGATCACCGTTGCCGTGTCGGTGCTGTCGAGCCCGCACTCTCGTGAGAGGGCTTGAGAGTCGCGCAGCACCTGCACGATGTGGCCTGTTGCGTGATAGCTGCGCGAAGGCGAGGCGTAGATGTGCTCGAGCTCAGCACCCGAGCCTGCCGCAAGCTCGCTATCCCCGCCGAGCGCACGCACGGCGCACCGCCAGGCCTCAGCCAGTTCACCCACCGAGCCAGTATCGGCCATGAGGTGATGTGCGATGCCCTTCCCCGAACAAGTGGTCGGGGAAGGGCATCGCCCCCCGGTGTTCCTCAGTGGGAACTCAGACGGTCAGACGGTGGCACCGATCGATAGGACCGGAGCCACCTGCCCTCCCGGCGGAATCCGACCTGAAGACGGGTCTGCCCCTCGATCGTGTCGCTGCTGATGACACCGAGCGACAGGATGGCCGGCTTGCTGCGTCTCATGGCTGGTAATCGGCACCAAGCTCTAGGGGAAAAGCTAGTGAATGGCACGCACGTTCTCGATGGGCTCTGGGAAGACCCGGCGCAGGACCGAGATCGAGCGGAGCGGCGCCGACCCAAGGTATGCGTCGTCGGCTCGGGATGGCAGTTCACCAGCGGGATCAGCTACTACACCTGCCGGTTGACGACGGCGTTGTCGCAAGACTTCTCGACCTCCGCGCTGTTGATGCGCCGGCTCGTCCCGCGCTCGTTGTACCCCGGACGCGACCGGGTGGGGGTGCCGGTTAACGAGCTTTCCTATCCACCGGACGTCCCGGTGTTCGACGGCCTTGACTGGTATTGGATTCCATCGGTGGTCAAGGCAGTGCGTTTCCTTCGTGCCGAGCGGCCAGAGGTCATCGTCCTGCAGTGGTGGACGGGCGCGGTGCTGCACAGCTATCTCGCCATCGCGGCGGTGGCTCGTTCGATCGGCGCGACCTTGGTGATCGAATTCCACGAGATCCAGGACACCGGTGAGGCAAAGTTCCGCGGCGCATCGGGCTACCTACAGCGCCTGGGAAATCGGCTCGTTCGCAAGGCCGACGGTTACGTGGTGCATTCCGACTTCGATCTCAAGCGAGTTCGATCGACGTTTCCGGTTGACTCCAAGCCGGTTCGGATCGTGCCGCATGGCCCGTTCGACCACCACACGGGTGAGCGGCCGTTGCCTGATCCCGCCACGCCGCGGCGAACACGCATCCTATTCTTCGGAACCATTCGTCCCTACAAGGGTCTTGAGACGCTGGTCGAGGCGTTCGACGCGCTACCCGAGGACATCGCAGCGACCATGGAACTGATGGTGGTCGGCGAGACCTGGGAAGGCTGGACCTTGCCGCTGGAAATGATGGAGCGAAGTCCGAGACGATCACAGATGACCCTGGTGAATCGCTATGTCCATGACGAGGAAGTAGCCGGGTTCTTCGCTGCGGCAGATGTGGTGGCGCTTCCGTACAAGCGCTCGTCGGCCAGCGGCCCCCTGCATATCGCGATGTCCTACGGCCTTCCCGTGGTGCTTACCGAGGTCGGTGGCCTGCGCGAGGGCGCCGAGGGATATCAGGGAATTTCGTGGGCTCCGCCCGCCGATGTGCAAGGCCTGTCCGATGCACTGATTGCCGCCAGCGGAAGGGTCGGCGAGCGGTTCGCCGACCCCCGTTCGTGGTCACACACCGTCGAGGTCTACGACGACCTGTTCGCCGATCTTCGCCCTTGAGGTGCTGTGTTGACCCAACGCGGCAAGCCCAGACGATTCCCCGGGAATGCCGCTGCCGATCAGCCGACCGCGACGGTCAGGTTCAGCTTGTTGTAGCCGGTGCTCGGTTCCCAGATGGAGGGATTGACCAAGCGCACCGAATAAGCCGGGTTTCCACTCAGCGTATCGGCGGCATCCGGCAGCGACAGCAACAACTCATAACGTCCAGCGGAGAGCGATGCCGGCAACACAACATCCGCCTTGAAGTCGGTGGTTGCGCCGGCCTGCCAGCGCCGTGGATCGACGGCGAGGGGCACCGCAACGACCTTCTTGGTGTCGAGGTTGCGCAGTATCAGCAAGGCCGGTCGCTGGTTGCACAGCGAAGCGAAGCCGGTGTTCTGGATCTGGAAGGACAGCGGCAGCGACCCGCCCGCTGGGACGCTGGTCGGGGCGGTGGCGTTGAGAAGCGAGAGCCGGTAGCCCAACCTCGCCTTGATCTGCCACCAGCAGCCCTGGTCCTTCCAGCCCTTCAGGACGTCGGGGTGCCACAGGTTGCTCAGGCTGTTCCAGTGCAGCAGCGACAGCTCGCTGATCGCGTGCGAGCAATTGGTGTAGGGCTGCGCCGACGTATCGTCCGCGCAGGTCTCACCGCTGACCGGCGACGAGGTGCTGACCGAGATTGCGAACCGCCTTCGCGCGACCGTGCGAAGCGGGGACGCCGTCGCACGATTCGGCGGCGATGAATTCCTTATTCTGGCGCTCGGTCTGCAATCGGATGCCGAGGCAAAGCGCCTCGTGGAACGGATTCATCGATCCTTGGCCGAACCGGTGCTGGTGTCCAATGGTGCTGTCGTCAGGGTCAGCCTGACGGTGGGGCTCGCGGTTCAGGATCGGCCGGTACGCGATGATGACGGATTGGTGACATCGAGGCTGCTCGAGGTTGCAGACCGTAACGTCATGCAGCGCAAGCAGCGGAACAATGACCGCCCCGGCCATCGGATCGAACCGCGTCGATAGCTGATCGCCATGCCTAGTTGGGCATCCGTCGCAGGAATGCCTTGCGCAGGCCGCGGCGGGCCCGCAGGGCGAGGTGCGCGGTGGCATTGGGGGATAGGCCCAGCGAGCGGGCGATGTCGCCCTGCCGCTCGCCGAGGATCAGCGTTCTGCGCAGGATGTCCTGCCACTGCGGGGGTAGCTCGGCGAATGCGGTCGCGGCCGTGTCGCGCTCTTCCCGCTCCAGGACGGCAACCTCGGGCGTCCGGGTTTCCAGAATTTCGATCGGCTCGCTGACGAGTAGAAGGTTGCGATCACGCCGCCACCGCGAGATCGCGACGTTGCGCACGGTGCTGGCAAGATACGGTGCGAGATTGCGCTCAGGACCTTTGCCGGCCCGGAACGCACCGAGCAGCGCGCAGAAGGCATCTGACACGACGTCGTCGATGTCGCTGGGCGCCACCCCGGCCCGCGCTGCCACTGACCTGGCAAGCGGTCGGTATGAGCGGTACAGCGCACCGGCGGCCGAGCGATCTCCGCAGCGCGCAGCCAGCAGCAGGGCATGGTCATCCTGTTCACGGATGGACTGGCCTGTTCCGCTATGGACGGCGGGTTCGACTGCGTCTCTGGACAAGACACCGCTCTTTCGATCTGCACTGGCATGGAGTGCCGTTGGTGGGTGGGTTCGGCTCCCCAGCCGACTGCTCGTCTGATGCGTGAGTGCGGACGCTGCGTCGCAAGAAGGTACCTCCCTGTGTACCAGTCAGTGAAGAGAAATGCCCTTTTATATAAGGACTTTCTCATTCTGAAGTAATGACGCAGACTTATGAGCCACTCAAGACTGAGCGTTCGGTTTGCGACTCAGAATCGGCGTATGCCACGTGTTGGCCATCACCATGCGTGCCCTGGAACCGCTGGCCTTTCTGGATCAAGCGGGGCGAATCGTACGGCGAGCTCAGGCAAGTCCGAACAGCCACGACATGCGGGGGCTGCTCGTGCGTCTCACAACTGGTGCCTTGTCGTCTCGGGAAGGCCAGCCGCTGACCGCCAGCGGGCGATGTACAGCTGAGTCCTCGGGGAAAGAGAGCCACATGTCCATCACTGACGAGGGCGAGGTCCTAGTACCGGACAGCCATCGCAGCGACGCCGAACTGCTGACCGCCGTCCGCGACGGCGACATGTCGGCCTACGGCCAATTGTGGAGCCGACACGAACTGGCTGCCCGGCGTTTCGCCACCCACATTGCCCGCCCGGGAGACGCCGAGGAACTCGTCAGTGAGAGTTTCTATCGAGTACTGCGGGCAATCAACGGCGGGGGTGGCCCGCAATCGGCCTTCCGGGCCTACCTGTTCCAGGCCATGCGCAACGCCAACGTCGACCTCGGCCGGGGGTATCTCAACCGCGTCGTGCTGACCGACGAAGAGCGGGTGCTCGACGTGGTCGAGGCATCCTCTGCGGCGGAAGTGAGCGAGGAAGAGGCCGAACGCGGGGCCGCGGCCCGAGCGTGGGCATCCCTGCCCGAGAGTGCCCGCACGCTGCTCTGGCATCTCATCATCGAGGAGAACACGCCCGCTCAGATCGCCCCCATCCTTGGCATCAGTCCGAACGGCGTGTCATCACGCGCCGTGCGGGCCAAGGAACGCCTGCGGCAGGCATTTCTGCAGCAGCAGCTCAAGGACGCCGAGAGCGAGGACTGCAGCCAGATCCGCGCGAAGTTCGGGGCCTACGTCCGTCAGACACTTCCGGACTCCGGACGCAGGCAAGTAGAGCAGCATCTGGCCAGCTGCCTGCTCGGTTGCCCTGCGGCGTTGCTCGAGGTCAAGGACATCAACGGGACGCTGCGAGCCGTCATCGCGCCGTTGGTGCTGGGCGGCCCGCTGGTCGCGGCCAAGTACCTGGATCACGCTGGGGGCGCCGATGCCGGCGCCGCCGCGGGCACCGGCGGTTCGAACTCCGAGATCGTCCGCGGCCTGGTGGTCAAGGCAGCACATGGATCTCGCTATCTTGCGCTGATGGCCGGAGCCGGCGCCGCCGCGGTGTTCGCCGGGTGGTTGATCGCGAAGGAACCCGGCACCCGCGAGACCGCGGCGACGACCGTCGCGCGCGCCACCGTGGTGTCGACGCCGAGTTCTAGCACCGCAAGCGTTGCTCGCAGCACGCATGCTGCCGCCCGCTCGTCGGCTCGGGTCTCGACTTCTGCCTCGGCCTCGCCGTCGGCGTCGGTCTCGGTCACCAAACCACCAACGGGCCGTAGGTCTGCCAACTCCCCGACCTCCGTCCCGCCGGCCGTCTCCGGCCCCGCGCAGAGCGCACCGCTGCACCCCCCGGCGCGCGTCACTCGAGCGCCTGTGCCGAAGTCGACGGTAAGGGCGACAGTCCGACCCACGCGGACGCAGGCGCCTGTCCCGGTCAAGCGGGTGGCATCGGTTTCCATCCTGACCGGCCGGTATTCCGGCTCAGGAACGCTTACGGCTACGGTGCCGGCGGGCTGGCAGATCGTGGGCACTGCACAACCGCCACGGGCGCGTTGCGACATTGCTGGGCAGACCGCGACCTGCGCGCTGACCAACCCGGTTCCGGGTAGGCACAGATTCGTCTTCACAGTGATGCCGCCGAGTTCGCAGGCCTCAGGCAGCATGCACGTGAGCTACGCGGACCGGAGAGGAACGACGGTGCAGGAGTTGCAGCTCTGACGGTCGAACTCCGGGCGCAAGGACGCCGCCGGCCGATCGGTGATGCCGCCCACCACCTCACGATGATTCGTCATTGACGGGCCGTTGCTGCGTCACAAAAGCATGACCTTCGGGCAGCTTCTCGCCTTCGCGGCCTTCGTGGTGTTCCTTGTAATCGGCTATGCGGCCTCGCTCATCGCGCGGACCAACCGCCGGCTATGAACCCTCTGGTGCCGGACGGAACCGGTCGACCCAACTGGCTGAGCCTTCACCAGCGCAGACCGGCCACCGACAGCTCGGCCTCGAGCGCGATCCGGTCGGCCGAACCGAGCGGTGGCTGCAGGTCGGTCACGATTTCGAGTTCAGCCGCGGCCAGCAGCAGAACCTGGTCATAGGCGGTCCGCATCGCCTGGACCCGCAGCGCGCGGTGACAGCCAGGTCTGGGCTCGAGCCGAGACATGGCGCGCGTGAGGCGGGTCAAACTGGCGCTGTAGGCGGCCAGCAGGTGAAGGTGGGCGAGTTCGGCGTCTGTCC
>JAVEES010000392.1 GCA_030840285.1 Pseudonocardiales bacterium | reverse complement strand
CCCGCCGGGCCGGATCAATCCGAGGACGAACGTAGCGACCGAGCCGAGGAAATCATGGCGCTGGCAGTAAGGAGTTCCTCGTGAGAATCCGGGAGCGTCTCGCGAGTATCGCCGCGGTCGAAGGTGTCGTCGTCGCGCTCGTCTTCGTCGCCATGATCATCTTCTTCTCGCTGAGTTCACCCTACTTCCTCGGTAGCCAGAACCTGCGGAACCTGTTCGTCGAATCGACGTTCACCGTCTTGCTGGCCGCTGGCACGAGTTACGTGCTGATAGTCGGCGGCATCGACCTGTCAATCGGATCCGTGCTCGGCGTCAGCGCCGGTTTGACTCTGCTGACTATGCAGAAAACCAACTCACTGCCGCTGGCAATCGCTGTCGGACTGGCATCGGGCGCTGCCATCGGGCTGCTCAACGGCGGGCTGATAGCCGGCATGGGTATCAATCCCTTCATTGTCACGCTGGCCACGCTCAGCATCTTCTCCGGTGGCCTCAACGTGCTGACGACCAGGGCACAGCTCACCGGCACGCCGTCCAAATCGTTCGCCTCGCTGGCCCAGGGATCCGTCTTCGGGCTGCCGTCGCCAGTGCTCATCACAGCCATCGTGGTCATCCTGCTGGAACTGGTCCTCGTTCTCACGCCGTTCGGGCGCCGGATCTATGCCGCCGGCATCAACGAGCGCGCCGCACACATGGCTGGCGTGAACCTGCGCCGGCTGAGGCTTCAGGTCTACATACTCTCCGGTGCCATCGCTGGACTGGCCGGAATACTCCTTGCCTCCAAGCTCAATTCCGTCCAGCCGGGCCTCGGATCCGGTTACGAGCTGACGGCGATCGCCGCCGCGGTGATCGGCGGTGTGGGCCTGGCAGGCGGCCAGGGCAGTGTGTGGCGAAGCGTCATCGGTGCCCTCTTCCTGGCGACCCTCAGCCAGGGCATGCAACTGCTCAGCATCTCCTCCACCTGGTTCACGGTGGTCACCGGAATCAGCATCGTCGCGGCGATCGCCTTTTCCCGCATGACACAGCGGCTGGCGGCCGCGGTGCGGCCGGCGCCATTACCGCCCGCGCCGACGCAACCGGAACCGTCACCGTCCGACGATCGAACGCCGGCCGCGGCCGGATAACGAGGAGCGAAGTCGATGTCATTCTTACCGAACAACGCAACCGTGGGTCAACGCCTGCGTGCGGTCGTCACGAGCCCCAATTCCGGTGTCGTCTCCGTGATCGTGCTGGTCTGCATCTTCGCCTCGATCAAGTCGTCGGTGTTCATCTCCGTCAACAACGGTTTCAACATCGCGAGTCAGATGGTTTTCATCCTACTGCTGGCGCTCGGCATGACGATCGTTCTGATCAGCGGCGGCATCGACCTGTCGGTCGGCTCGGTGATGGGCTTGTGTGCCGGCGTGGTGGCCAAGCTCATGATCGATGGCGTGCCGATGGTTGTCGCGATGCTCCTCGCTGTGGCCGCCGGCGCCGGCCTCGGCATGGTGAATGGGCTGATCATTACCAAGCTGGGCCTGCCTGACTTCGTTGCTACCCTGGCGATGTTCGGCGTAGCACGCGGCCTTCTCTACCTGTGGACCGCCGGCACGCCCTTCCTTGACTACATGACCGACACCTACTTCATCGTCGGCGGCCTGCGACGGCCGTTCGGCTATCTGACCGTGCCCATCATCGTGGCCCTGCTAGCGACGCTGATTGTCGCAGTCACATTGCGATTCACACCGTTCGGGCGGCACCTCTACGGCGTGGGCAGCAACAGCCATGGGGCAATGCTGTCCGGCGTGTCAGTGCCTCGGGTTCGCTTGCTGGCCTACGTGTGTAGCGGCCTGCTCGCCGGAGTAGCGGGCGTCCTGCTGGCTGGGCAGACGACCGCAGTGGCGCCAGACCTCGGCACCGGATACGAGGTCTACGCCATCGCCGCAGCGATTATCGGTGGCGCAGCCCTCTCGGGTGGCCGAGGCCGAGCGATCGGTGCAGTGATCGGCACCCTCACGCTCGCCGTTACTGCCAACGCCATGAACATCGCGGGTGTCGACCCGACTTGGCAACAGGTCGTTACCGGATTGATCCTGCTGCTCAGCGTGATTCTCGACCGCGCCAGCACGCTGCTTCGCTCCCGAGTAGTTCAGATCCCGATACAACCCGTCGCAGCCACAACGGCTGCAACGGCTCGTTAGCCGACCAGATGTCGGCACGTTCAAGAAGGAGCACCCACATGGACATGAATGAGTCGCCCGAAGCCGAGCCGGAGCCAGGAGCCTCCCGGCGTTCGTTCCTGCGCGGCGCCGGGCTCGTCGCTGGAGGCCTCGTCGGATCGAGTGCGCTGCTGAGCGCATGTACGCCCGGCAAGAACAAGAGCGCCGACGCGGTCCCGGCCTCGGCAGCCTCAGGCGCCGGCGCAGCCGGTGGTGCTCTTACCGGCTTCTCGGCGTACGACGACTTGGTGCGGACCAAGACGGCCGGCCGCACAATCAAGCTGGGGTTCACGCCGACCTTCCTCGCCGAGTTCTTCACCCAGATCGAGGGCGCGATGTTCCAGCGCATGTACGAGCTGGAGACCGCCTACGGAGTCAAGTGGGCCTACAAGCGACAGACCCCGGCGCAGAACAGCTTCAACTCGACGCAAGCGCTGATCCAGATTATCCAGAACCTCGCATCGCAAAAGTATGACGCCCTGGTGGTCGACAGTGGCGGCGACTTCGCGACGATGGAGAACGCGTACCGGGATGCGCTCAAGAGCGGCACGAAGTGCTTTCAAATCAATATGGTGCCCGAAATGCACTTTGACAAGGAGGACCGTTTCGTCTTCCAGTCGAGTGTCGGCTACGACAACAAGTTCCAGGCGGGTTTCGTCGTCGGGGACTACATCGGGCAGACGCTGAAGGGCAACGGCACGGTCATGCAGATCTGGGGACCACCCGGATCAGAGTTTGCCGACGCGCGCCAGGCCGGGTTCGACGCCGCACTGGCCAAGTACCCGGGGCTGAAGGTCGTCGCCAAGGGCAATGGTCAGTACCAGCGCAACACCGGTTTCACCGTGACCCAGGACCTGCTCACCCGCTATCCCAACGTCAACGCGATCTACGGCGAGAACGACGACATGGCCCTGGGTGCCGCCCAGGCCGTCGACGCCCGCGGGCTAAAGCACTGGGACGGCCAGAAGGGCGTCGTCATCGTGGGCGCAGACGGGCTGCTCTCCGGGATGAAGGCCATCCGGGACGGCAAGCTGACGGCCAGCGTCGACGTCAACACCGTCGACATCGGCCGGTACGTGATCGACGACGTGTTCCACAGCGTCGTTCTGGGTGATGCCGTTCCGAAGTTGCACTGGGTCCCGACCCGCCTGGTGACGAAGGAGAACGTCGACATCCCCGAGGCCTACATGAAGTGGTCGTTGAAGCCGGCCAAGAAGTACTGAGGAGATTCTTCGGTCGGCCTGACTGACTCGGACCGTCAGGCCGACCGAACTCGAATGCGAGACAGCAACGCCAGAACCAGGGAGCAGGGAATCCGATGGCATACGTAATCAATGAGCCGTGCATCGAGGAGAAGCGGGGCGAGTGCGTCGAAGTCTGCCCCGTCGACTGCATCCACCCGGCACCGGGCGAACCCGGCTTTGCCGAGGCCAAGCAGCTCTACATCAACCCCACCGAGTGTATTGACTGCTACGCCTGCATGGAGGTCTGCCCGGTGTCAGCCATCGCCCCCGCGGATCTGATCCCGGCCGAATGGCAGCACTACATCGCAATCAATGCCGCCTACTTCGAAGACGGCCCGGCGTGAGCGCTCGGCAATGACTGTGCTGACAGAAGCGGTGGGGACCACTGAGCGACCGCTGCGGGTTGCCATCGTGGGCTCGGGGCCGGCTGGGTTTTATGCGGCCGGACACTTGCAGGCTGCAGCCGGACTGACGGTGCAGATTGATATGTTCGACCGCCTGATCACCCCGTGGGGTCTGGTCCGAGCAGGTGTGGCCCCCGATCACCCGAAGATAAAATCGGTCTCCCGGATGTTCGAGAAGTTTGCCGGGAGACCCGGTTTCAACTTTCACGGCAACGTAGAACTAGGTCGCGATATCGAACATGAAGAGCTCCTCCAGCATTACCACGCCGTTCTCTACGCCGTAGGCGCCGCCAACGACCGGCGGCTGCGAATTCCCGGCGAGGACCTGTCCGGCTGCCACGCGGCGACTCAGTTCGTGTCGTGGTACAACGGGCATCCCGACTTTGCCGACGAACAATTCGACCTGTCCGGCACCCGTGCCGTGGTGGTCGGGAACGGCAACGTCGCCATTGACGTCGCCCGCATTCTCGCGTTGTCGCCCGCGGAGCTCGAGGTCACCGACATCGCCGATCACGCCCTCGATGCGCTAGGGGCCAGCAATATCACCGAAGTCGTCGTGCTCGGACGGCGCGGACCGGCCCAGGCCGCGTTCACCACGGCCGAACTGCGCGAGCTGGGCAGCCTGGCCGACACCGACGTCATCGTAGATCCGGCCGAGGCAGAACTGGACGACCTCAGCCATGCCTGGCTCGCCGATCACGGTGACGACCGGGCCCGCGCAAACGTGGAGTTATTGCAGGAATATTCACACCGCACGCCGCGCGGCGGCCACAAACGCATCATCCTGCGGTTCCAGACAGTGCCGGTTGCGCTGATCGGGTCGGACCGCGTCGAGGGTATGGAGGTTGCGCGTACGTTCCTGCAAGCCGCTGGTGACGGCAACGTCGTGTCCAGGACCGGCACAGAGCGGGAGCGCTTGGACTGCGGGCTCGTGCTGCGCTCGATCGGCTATCTGGGTAAGCCGATCCCGGGCGTCCCTTTCGACGCCGACCGCGCGACCATCCACAACGAGCACGGCCGGGTGAGTGATCCCACTACCGGCAAGGCGATTCCCGGTGTCTATACCGCTGGCTGGATCAAGCGTGGCCCTTCCGGCGTGATCGGCACCAACAAGAAATGCGCGCAGGAGACAGTTGAGCTGCTGCTGCGCGATGTCACTGACGGCATGCTCAACACTCCCTCGCGAGAACCGCGGCAGCTGCTGGAGACCTTGACGGAGCGGGGCGTACATGTCACCGACTACGCCGCCTGGGAAGCCGTCGACGCCCATGAGCGAAGCACCGGCGAACCACTGGGGCGTCCGCGAGTGAAGCTCGTCCGGCATCCCGAGCTGATCGAGCGCGCCCGCAACGTCCGCGACTGATATCGACCCAACGGTTCTCGCAAGGACGAGGGCGACGCCCAATTCACCCGATCATTCTGGAGAAGTACGTGATCAGAGCAGAGCATTCCTCGCAGTCATTGGCCTGGACGCCACCGACTTACCAAGTGGACGCGCGGGGCAAGGTTGCCGGTGCCAAGCCGCCGGCTCTCAACAACTGGGGTCGCTGGGGTGAGGATGACCAGCGGGGTACCACCAACCTGATCACGCCTGAGCGGATTGCCGAGGCGGCCTCGCTCGTGCGCTCCGGCAGGACTTATTCCCTGGCAATACCGATAGATTCCAAGGCGCCGGTGCACCACACGCGACCCCGTGCGATGCGGTTGAACACCCTGAGTGGCTCGGACTTCGTGGCGGGCTCTGCTGTAGCGCACGGCATGGTGCCGGGTCAGCAGTGGACCGACGACGTGATCATCATGGCGCTGCAGGGCTCGACCCAATGGGATGGCCTGGCCCATTTCATGCTCGATCATGTGATGTACAACGGCTGGTGGGGCGGGCTTGTCAGCGCGGCCGGTGGCGCGGCCCGAAATGGTATGGAACAGCAGCACTGTTCGCTGGTGGGCCGGGGCGTCCTGCTCGACGTTTGCCGATTCCGGGGCGGCGAGCCACTGCCAGGCGGCAAACTGATCCGCGCCGACGAGTTGGACGAGGTCGCGCGGGCGCAGCAGACGGAGGTGCGGCCTGGTGACATCGTCCTTATTCGAACGGGATATCTGGGACTGTACTACGGACTAGCAGGAGACCGTCAGCGGGAGGACGAGTGGCTTGCCACTCAACCTGGACTGTCCGGTGACAGTGTCGCCTGGTGCCACGCGAACGACATCGCCGCGCTGGCCATGGATAACTGGGCCATCGACGTGGTGCCGTTCGAGGATCCCTCCGCGGTATTCCCCTTCCATCACGGGGCGATTCCCGGTCTCGGCCTGACGCTCGGCGAGTTCTTCTGGCTGGACGACCTGGCCGATGGCTGCGCCGAGCAGGGCCAGTACGAGTTCTTTCTCACGGCCCCTCCGATGAACGTCTCGCACGCCAGTGGCTCGATGACCAATCCCATCGCGATTCTCTGAGGCCGGGCTGTTCGGCCCGACAGCGATTCTCTGAGGCCGGGCTGTTGTTCGGCCCGGCCTCAGAACGCTCAGTAGGCCATGAACAGAATCTGCTCGCGGGTGTATTCGGCGCCCATACCGGGGTGTTGCGCCGCCAGGTGCTCTCGAGCGAGCACGATCAGTGCCTCGTCACCTGGGGCGACCAGAAGCTCGCCACAGGGGCAGCGAAGTCGCCGCTTGGCCTTACCGTCGTAGGCGGTCGCTGAGCTGCCTCGTTCACCGACGTCACCGACGTCACCGAGAACCTCGAGGATGATACGTTCTGCCGCCGCGCGATGTCCCGCCGGTGAGAGGTGCAGGCCGTCCTGGGAGAGCAATTCAGGCAGCCGCCGCGGGGTGAAAGTCGTCCACAGGTCGACCAGCTGCTCCGGCCGTTCGCGGAAGAGTTCGGTTTTGGTCGCGGAGTCCGCGCTCGTGTACGTGATGCCCATGGCCTGAAATACCGGGAATCCCGCCACCACCTCGTCGCGAACCGGTGCCGGCGGTACCCATGCGAGTCGGCCGCCACGCGCTGCGACGATGTCGGCAATCCGCTGCAGGTTGCTTCGGGTCTGCTCGTCGGAGATGAATGTCGGCCCGGGCTGAGGTGCGGTCCGGCAGAAGTCGTTGCCACCGATGAACACGATGTACAACTCGGGCCGGCGCTCCCCGAGGGCAAGTCCGAGCCGGCGAACGAGATCCATCGTCGTGTCACCGGACTTGGCGACGTTCAGCAGCTGCACGTCGGGCCGGATCTGGCTGAGCATCTCGCTCAGCATCTCAGCCCAGGATTGATGGCCGGCGCTCTGGCTGTCACCTACCACCGCGATGCTGTAGTCGCGGGGCAGGTTCTCGATTGCCACCCGGACGTTCGGCTGAGCGAGCAGCTGCTTCGCGCCGTCCACCACCACCGCCCGCATCTCGCTCCGAAGCTGTTGAAGGGTAGCGGTATCGGTGCCGAGCAGGGTGGCGACCGCGGTGTCGTCGAGGTCCCCGCTGCCGATCAGCTCGTGGAAGCCGGACAACCGCTGGAACTCAACGGTCATCCGGGTGGCAAGGTCGATCTGGGTGTTGGTCATGACAATGCTCCTATCGGCGGCCGGGGTTCAATCGGCCGCTGTCTACCGAATGGTCAGGCCGGGGTACTGGCGACCGTCGTCCGCGCGATGGTCCGGACGCGGTTCAGTGGTTCAGTGGTTCAGTGGCAGCGGAGGGCTTCCGCCGGGCTCGAACACGATCGGAACCGAGGCCATCCCGCCGGTCTGACCGGAGATCCAGCGAGGGCTGCGATCGGGGTCCAATTCCCAATCCGGAATCCGCTTGATGAATTCCTGGGTGACCACCGATGCCTCTACCCGAATCAGATGGGCACCGAGGCACCGGTGAATTCCGAGGCCCAGGGCGAAATGCCGGTTCGGCGAGCGGTTGGGAATGAAGGCGTCCGGATATTCGAACTGCCGCGGGTCGCGGTTGGCAATGGGGTGGAAATTCACGACGTGCTGGCCAGGCTGCATCGTCACCCCGCCGATCGTCACTTCCTCGGTGGTGATTCGCGCACTGAAGTTGGGGGCGTAGAACCGCAGGAACTCGTCGATGGAGTCCTCGATCAGCTGCGGGCTGCGCGCAAATCTCCTGCGGAGTTCCTTGTCCCACGCCAGTCGCCAGATAATGTCGGCCAGCAGGTACATCGTGTTGTCGATGCCACCGATCAGCAGTGCGAGGAAGAAGTCGCGCAGTTCGGCATCGGTGAGCCGTTCCCCGTCGATCTCGGCGTTGACGACGCCGGAGAAAACGTCGTCGCCGGGATTCCGCCGGCGCTCCTCGATCAGCTCCGTGACATGGTCGTGCATGTCCTTGAAGTGCTTGGCCGCGCCTTCCGGGTCGGTGTGCACCTGCATGGCGGCCGCATGCACCCACGTCCGGTAGCGGTCGCCGTCCTCTGCCGGCCGGCCGAGCATGACAGCGGTCATCCGGCCAGGGATCTGCCGGGTCAGCACCTCGACCACGTCCACCCGGCCTGAATCAATGAACCGGTCGATGAGCAGGTTGGTGTCCTTGCGGAAGTACTCCGTCATACCCAGGGCCTGGGCTGGCGAAAAGGGCGTCTGGAGCAGTCGCCGGTATTTGAGGTGCTGTGGATCGTCGTAACCGGCGAGCATCAGCGGACGCCCGTCGGGTGTCTTGAAGGCGGGAAACGTGACCTCGGTACTGGAGAAGACACGCGGGTTGCGCTGGATCTGCTGGGATTCTCCCCACCCGGTCACGACCCAGAAGCCACCGTAGACCTCACTCCAGCCGATTGGTGTGCCGGTGGCGACGGCCTCGTCGCGCAGTGCCTCGTAGAAGGCATAAGGCGTCTGGTCCGGTCCGAATGGCGTGTTGTAGTGATCGAACTGTGTGTAGAGGCTCATTCCTGCTCTTCTCCTCCGAGCGTGCATTGGCTGGCGGTTCTGCGGGCGGTAGGCCGGGGCTCGGACTTCCGAGCTGTGGCAGCTGGCTTTGGTATTGAAAATATAGACTTCCGCACGTCACAAAGCTACATTTGCACATCATGTGCATTGAAGTTTGTCGATGCGAATCCGACCACGGAGTCTCGATGCCGCCCTATCTCGACGTCCGGACGATTACCCTCGCCGCAGCCCGCGAGGTCCTCAGCAGCGCCCAGCAGTTCGCCCACGGGATCGGGGTGCGGCCGGCCATCGCCGTCCTGGACCGCGCCGGCGAACTGGTGACGTTTGACCGCCTGGACGGCGTGCCACTGCTGTGCGCCGAACTTGCGCAGGACAAGGCCCACAGCGCTATCCGGTTCGGCATGGCTACCCATGAATGGTGGCCCATGATCGCCAGTGACCCTGCCCTGGTCCACGGCCTGTCCAAGCTGGATCGCCTGGTCGTCTTCGGCGGTGGCGTCCCGCTGGTGGACGGCGCAGACATGGTCGGCGCGATCGGGGTCTCCGGCGGATCGGCGGAGCAGGATCGGGCGATCGCGGAAGCGGGTGAGGCCGCCTGGCGGCAACTGCTGGCGGAGCCTCACGAATCGAAGCAGTCCCGTGAACGAAAGGTGGATGTGTGATCGGCGTGCGGAACCTTGGTCCGTCCCGGTTGGCCGTTTCGGCGATCGGCCTCGGTTGTATGAGCATGAGCGGGATCTACAGCGATCCAGGTGACGAGCGAGAGTCGATCGCGGTCATCAACGCCGCGCTGGACGACGGCTGCAACTTCCTCAACACCTCGGACCTGTACGGCCCATTCACGAACGAGGAACTGATCGGCCGCGCGATCCGAGGCCGCCGTGATGAGGCCGTGGTAGCGACCATGTTCGGCCTGGTGCCGGTATCCGGCGGAGTTGCCATCCAGGGATCGCCCGAGTACGTCCGTGCAGCCTGTGATGCGAGCTTGAAGCGGCTGGGCATCGACCACATCGATCTGTACTTCCAGCATCGGGTCGACCTCGACATACCCATCGAAGAAACGGTGGGAGCGATGTCCGAACTCGTGGCGGCCGGCAAGATACGTCACCTCGGCCTGTCCGAGGCGTCGGCGAATACCATCCGGCGGGCACATTCCGTGCACGGGCTCACGGCGGTGCAGACCGAGCTTTCCCTCTTCGCGCGCGACGCCGAACTGGACGTGTTGCCTACCGTGCGCGAACTCGGCATCGGCTTCGTCGCCTACAGCCCCATGGGTCGTGGACTGCTGACCGGTCGGTGGCGGTCACCGGAGGACCTCGCGGCGGACGACTACCGCCGCACGGACCCGCGCTTCCAGGAGGGCAACCTCGCCGCGAACCTGGCTATGGTCGACGCGCTGGCAGCCATGGCGGTCGACAAGGGATGCTCTGTCACGCAACTGGCCATCGCCTGGGTCCTGAGCCAGGGTGAGGATGTCGTTCCGATACCGGGCACCCGCCGCACGAGCTACCTGGAGAACAACCTGCGGGCCGCTGAGGTTCACCTCGACGATGACGACCTGCGACGGCTCGATCAGATCGTGCCGCCGGGGACAGTCAAGGGCGATCGCGCGGCCGACATGAGCTGGGTGAACCGCTAGAACCTCTGTGCGCGCCAGCCGCCACCCGCTTTGGGCGTCTGGAAATACCCAAAATCTGGCCTCAGAAGGAACTTCCAGACGCCCAGAGCGGGGGTGCCAACCTGCGACCAGCCGAGTTCGCCAGGTGCCAACGGTTCGCGCAAACATGCTCCGGACCCCAGTGATCGCACATAGCATCGGCTGGTGCGGCAACGCGGCTCCGAGGCAGAGCCCTGCATCGCCACAGCTGAAGGAGCCATTGTGACGACACCACCATCCACCTACTCCGACCTGCGTGCCCTGTTCATCAACTGCACGCTCAAACCCTCACCGGAGTTGAGTCACACCCAGGGCCTGGTCGACATCAGCGCGAACATCATGCGCACCCACGGTGTGCATGTCGATGAGGTGCGGGCGGTGGATCACGACATCGCCACCGGAGTCTGGCCCGACATGCGGGAGCACGGCGCTGCCACCGACGATTGGCCGGCCATCTTCGAGACGGTGCTCGCTGCTGACATCCTCGTGCTGGCGGGACCGATCTGGCTCGGCGACAACAGTTCGGTGATGAAGAAGGTGCACGAGCGGCTCTACGGCGGTTCACACCTGCTCAACGACGCGGGGCAATACCTCTATTACGGACGAGTCGCCGGTTGCTTCATTACCGGCAATGAGGACGGCATCAAGCACTGTGCGCAGAACGTGCTCTACACGCTGCAGCACATCGGCTACACGATCCCCCCGCAGGCTGACGCCGGATGGATCGGTGCGGCCGGGCCGGGGCCGTCCTACCTTGACCCTGGTTCCGGCGGTCCGGAGAACGACTTCACCAACCGCAACACGACGTTCATGACCTGGAATCTGATGCACCTGGCCAGGATGCTCAAGGATGCCGGTGGCATCCCCGCGTACGGCAACCAGCGATCGGAATGGGACGCGGGCTGTCGCTTCGATTTCGAGAATCCGGAGTACCGGTAGCTGCGTCACCCCTTTTGGGCGTCTGGAAATGGCCGAAAACTGGCCTCAGAGGGAATTTCCAGACGCCCAAAGCGGGGTTGTGAACTTAGATCCAGATGGCGTCGATGTCGGAGACGTAGTCGGAGGGGTTACCGATCTGGATCGAGTTCGTACCCGCGTGCAGAGTCACGGGCAACGTGATGGTGTGCGGGGTATCCCAGTCGTTGTTGTTGGTGCCGACCAGGTTGGCATAGACGGGAGTGCCACCGTTCGGCGTCACGATCGCCTGCCGGCCGGAGCTTCCGTCGGTGTAGGACAGTTTCATCAGGTAGGTGCCATCGACCGGCACGTTGATGCTGGTGAACACCAACGACGAGCCGCCGCCGAGATTGCCGACCTTGGCGCCGCCCGAACATTGCGAGCACGATCCGATGCTGGCGGATCCGACGCGACGGTTGTCCGGGGACTCCGCTTCGTAGGTGACCGGACCGCCGCTGCCGGGCGTTGTCAGCCGCAGGGCGCTGCTCCAGACCGACGAACTGTTGCGTCCGGCCACTGCCTGGACCTGGAAGGTGTGGGCCGAGCCCGACGTCAGCCCGGTCACGGTTGTGCTCGTTGCATCCACTGTGCTCACCGTGTGGTTGTCGACCCGCACGTCATAGCGCGTGCCGGCCGGTGCGTTGGCCGCCGCGTTCCAAGCCAGGCTGAATCCGTCCGCCGTCGCCGCGGCGGCGCGCAGCCGCGTGGGTGCGGCCAGGCCGCTCTTGCGCGGTGTGAAGGTCAGCAGCCGCGACCCGTGCGCCGGCAAATCCGCGCTGAAGCTGGAGGACACGCCGCCGAGCGAGGAATGGGCCCATAGATCGCGCACTGTTGCCGTCCCCGACAGGCCGATGTCGCTCAGCGGCATCGTCACGGTTCGTGCGGCATCAGCAAGGTTGAAAAGTCCCACCGTGACGCTGCCATCGGGATTTGCCGAATACCACGTCTGCTGCTGGCTGTACTGATTCACCGGCCGAGCGGGCCGGCCTGCCTGATCAACCGCGATCACCTCGTCGTTGGTCAGCAGGCTCTTTCCGTAGGCATCGAGCTTGGTCAGGTCGTCGCCGGAGTACAGCGGAGCCGCCTCCAGCGCCCACAGTGTCATCTCGCTCTGCCGCTCGGCATCGGTGAGGCCGTCCATCGAGCCGACACCGACGTCGACGGAGTCCAGGTTGTTCCAGTGTCCCGGGCCGGCGTCATCGATGAAGGGGATGACGTCGTTCCACCGCTGCTTCACCGAGGAGTTCCAGGTGGTGATCGTGTTGCAGTAGCACTCCACGTCGGTATCGACGCGCCAGCCGTTGGTGTAGGACTTCCAGGTGTCTGACTGCAGCGGGCTCAGTGCCCAGGAGATCACGAACTGGATCGGACGGCCGGTCGCTGCCAGCGCGTTCGACCACGCCGCGACGTCGGTGGTGTTGTCGTAGTTGGCACCGCCCTTGAAGGAACCGGGGCCTACCCCGTCCAGCTTGAGGAAGTCGACCTT
>JAVEES010000362.1 GCA_030840285.1 Pseudonocardiales bacterium | reverse complement strand
CACCGGCGGGCTTGCCGGTGAGTTCGGGATCACCGAACACGCCCAGAAGATCGTCGCGCAGCTGAAACGCCTCGCCCAGGGCGTGGCCATAGGCGGCGAGCGCGGTGGCGACCTCGCCGCGCGCGCCGGCCGCCGCGGCTCCGAGCAGCAACGGACGCTGGATCGTGTACTTGCTCGTCTTGAACTCGATCACCCGAAGCGCCTCGTCGACCTCGAAGGCCCCCCGGGTCTGGGCGAGCACGTCGAGGAACTGGCCGGCGACCACCTCGGTCCGCATCAGGTCGAACTCCCGCTGGGCGGCGACGGCTCGTCGCGCGGGCAGCGCGTCGATGGCGGCGGTGAACATCTCCTCGGCCCAGGACAGCAGCAGATCGCCGAGCAGGATCGCTCCCGAACGGCCGAATGCCTGAGCATCGGCCGGCCAGCCCTGGGTGGCATGTTCAGACGCGAACCGGACGTGCGCGGCCGGCTGCCCACGGCGAGTGTCTGAGGCATCCATCACATCGTCGTGGACGAGGGCACAGGCATGCAGCAGTTCCAGCGAGGCCGCCGCACGGAGCAGATCCGCCTCACCGGCTGCGCCGGGTCTCAGCGCAGATCGCCAGCCCCAGTAGGCGAAGCTGGGCCTCAGCCGCTTGCCGCCGCTGAGCACGGCGCCGCGGGCGACCTCGAACAGCAAGCCCAGATCGGGGTGGATGGCGAGCAACAATCGTTCGTGCCGGGCGAGGAAATCGGCCAGCTCCGCCTCGACCACCGGCGCTATCGCGGTGCCCGGATCGGTGTCTTTGATGCTGTCCTCCGGCGCGGCCACGCCCGCGGACATTACGCTTACGCCATGGCACGGTCGGTTCGGGACGCCTTCTCCGAGGGTAAGCCCACATTCTCCTTCGAATTCTTCCCTCCCCGAACGGCCGCGGATGACCGGCTGCTCTGGACGACCATTCGCGAACTCGAGTCGCTGCGACCGGATTTCGTCTCGGTCACCTACGGGGCCGGCGGCGCGACGCGCGATCACACCATCGAGATCACCGAGCACATCGCGAGCGACACCACGCTGCTGCCGGTGGCGCACCTCACCGCGGTCGGCCACTCGATAGCCGAGCTCCGAGGGATCATCGGACGCCTGGCCGACGCGGGCATCTCCAACATCCTGGCCCTGCGCGGCGACCCGCCGGGCGACCCGATGGGGGAGTGGCTCGCTCATCCGCAAGGGTTGCAGTACGCCTCTGACCTCGTCGAGCTCATCCGCTCACATGGCGATTTCACGGTCGGTGTTGCGGCCTTCCCGTATAAGCACCCGCGCTCGGAAACCGTGGAGCAGGACACCGAGAGATTCCTGCGCAAGTGCCGGGCCGGCGCCGACTACGCGATCACGCAGATGTTCTTCGACCCCGAGGCCTACCTGCGGCTTCGGGATCGGGTGGCCTCAGCCGGCTGCACGGTGCCGATCATCGCCGGGCTCATGCCGGTGACCAACATGGGCATCATCAGCCGTTCCGAGCAGTTCACCGGGGCGCCGTTCCCGACCGAGCTAGCCGCTCGCTTCCAGGCGATAGCCGACGACCCGAAGGCGGTTCGGGCGCTCGGCATCGAGCAGACCTCGATGCTGGCTCAACGGCTGCTCGATGAAGGCGTGCCAGGAATCCACTTCTATACGTTGAACCGCTCGAAAGCGACCAGGGAAGTCTGGAACAACCTGATCGGTACGCCCGTCGCGCGCTGAGCCGTCCGCGGACTGGTGGCTGCATACACGCGATCGGACGCGGTTGCCTCAGTGCAGCCCGAGTGCCAGCGGATCGTTGTCGGGACGTTCCAAGGGAAGCTGAGCTCCGAGAACACCGAATGGCCTGTGGTCGCCGGGAAACATGTGATGACGCGCGAGGTCGACGAAGCCCAGCCGCCGGTACAGCCGCCAGGCGCGGTTCTCGCCCTCAGGGGTGGACAGCACCATCGTGCGATGCGGAAGGTCGTCTGCCAGCGAGCGCAGCACCCGCTCGCCGATGCCTGATCCCTGGCTTGCCGGCGAGACGTGCAGCTCGGAGAGTTCGAAGGCGTCCTCGAGCCAGTGAGCGCTCGGCTTGCCGATCGCCTTGCGCACCAGATCGTGCCACCACTGGCCCGGCACGCTGCTGTAGCCGTAGGCGAAGCCGACCAGGCGGCCATGACTGTTGATCGCGGCTCGGAAGCGGAACGAGGCGAAGCTCGAGTGCTTGAGCACGTGGGTCGCGCGTTGCCTGCCGGTCGCGGGCGGATACCCCATCGCGGCCACGTAGATGGCCATGGCTTCGTTCACGAGGTCGGGAAGCTGCGCAGGGGGCACGTCGATCAGCACACACGTCGACTCCCGCGCACCCTGCGTCATTGGTGCAGATTAGCCCTCCCGGGCAGGTGCCGGCAGGGTTCCAGCTCCGCTTTGTGGTCGGGGAGGGCCGGTTGGCCGGGGCGGTCGCCGCGGACCGTACGGTTAGCGGATGCGCCGCCGGACAGCGACAGTTCTCGGTGCGCCCGTGGCCTGGCTGCTGATCGCGCTGGCGCTGGAAATGATGCTGGCGAGCCCGTCCGGGGCCGCCGGCCGGGCGCTGTTCAGGCTCTCCGATCCGCGGATCGCCGAGGCGAGCGGCCTCGGCGTCGGAATCCGTTCGCCGGGCGTCCTGTACGTGCAGAACGACAGCGGCGACCGCGCGCGCTTCTTCGCCCTCGACGCCACGAGCGGCTACACCCTGGCGGTGCTGTCCGTGCCGGGCGCGGTCAATCATGACTGGGAGGATCTCGCGGTCGCTCGCGATGCCGCGGGCGTGCCCTCGGTCTGGTTGGCCGACACCGGTGACAATTCCGCGGCGCGTTCGGAGGTTCAGGTCTATCGGGTGGATGAGCCCGGACTGGTCGCCGGCATCCCGGTGGGTGAACGCGCCACGACTCGTCCTGACGTATGGCGGCTGCGCTATCCCGATGGCGCGCACGACACCGAGTCGATGGCGGTGGATCCGGTCAGCCACCGCATCTACCTGTTCACCAAATCGCTCAGCGGTGTCAGCGAGGTCTTCGAGGCACCGCCGCGACCTTCGACGTCCCGGGTGCAACAGCTCGTCAAGGTTGGAAGTATCCAGTTCAGCCTGACCGGCACCCCGGGCGGTCCGAACTTCGTCGGCCAGCTCACCGCCACCGGCGCCTCGATGGCCGAGGACGGATCGCTGCTGGTGTTACGTACCTACACCGACGCCTATCTGTGGCCGGTTTCAGGAGGTGACATCGCCGCGGCGATCCGGCGGGACGCCACCGTGCTGGCCCTGCCCCCGCAGCCTCAGGGCGAGGGAATCGCGCTGCGCGGCGGGCAGCTTCTGATCGACAGCGAACGCGCGCTCAGCACCGTGTACTCGGTCCCGCTGCCAGCGCTGCCACATCCGCCCGGCGGCGCATCCGGCTCGCCGGCGTCGGTCGCTTCGACCTCGCCTGCGGCAGCCTCCGGCGCGGCGGCGGATCGCGGCGTCCGAAGGCTCATCCTGGCCGGATCGCTGGTGATCGGCCTCGCCGTGGTGGTGGCGATGGTGCGTGGTCTGCTCTGGTGGTCCCGGCGCAGGCTCGGTCGCTGAGCCGCCCTCAGAGGTGCAGTCCGCACTCCGTCTTGTTCGTACCTGCCCAGCGTCCGGCGCGGGCGTCCTCGCCAGGCATCAACCGGCGGGTGCACGGACCGCAGCCGATCGAGCCGTAGCCATCGGAGAGCAGCGGGTTGAGAAGAATCCCGTTGTCCGCGATGTAACGCTCGACCTGCTCGTCGCTCCAGGTTGCGATCGGGTTGAGTTTGACCATGCCGCGCTTGGCATCCCAGCTCACCACCGGAGTATCGGCGCGCTCGGGAGAGTCTGCTCGGCGCAGGCCGGATGCCCACGCCCGGTACGGTCGCAGCGCTCGTTCCAGCGGCTCGACCTTGCGCATGGCACAGCACAGATTCGGGTCGCGATCATGCAGCTTCTCGCCGTACTCCGCGTCCTGCTCGGCCACTGTGCGCAGCGGCAGGATGGTCTTAACCGAGACCGGCAGTACGGCCGACACCGCGTCACGCATGCCGATGGTCTCGGCGAAGTGGTAGCCGGTATCGAGGAAGACGACGTCCACGCCGGGCTGCACGCTGGAGGCCAGGTGAGGTAGCACCGCATCGGCCATCGAGGACGTGACGCACCACTGGCTACCAAACTGATCGGCGGCCCAACGCAGGATCTCGGTCGCCGAGGCCGCCTCGAGCTCGGCAGCCGAGCGTTCGACCAGATCGCGCAATGCGCCTTGCTGGTCGGTATCCACCGTCATCGCCCGGTCTCCTCTCGCGGTGCCGCCGTCCAGTCCGAGGCGATGCCCAGGTATTTCAGCGCAAACACGCGCTGGCAGGCACCGCATCGCCACTGGCCGTGCGTCTCACCGAAGGGACGCAAATCCTCGTCGGCACAGTACGGACAATGAAACGGCGCCGCTCGCTCAGGCATTCCTGCCCCCATTTCCCGATCCTGGGACTCCGGTTGGCACCACGGCGCCAGGAGGTTCTCGATCGGCGCCGCGTCGGCTCACAGCAGCCATTCCTCCTCGGCACGCGAGACGTAGCTTGCGAACGATTCGGCATCGGCGCGACGGTCCAGATAACCCCGCAGGATGCGCTCGGCGTAATCGGGCGCCTCCTCAGCGGTCACCTTCAGGCCGCGGAACTTGCGACCGAAGGCGGCTTCGGCACCCATCTGGCCACCGAGGTGGATCTGAAATGCCTCGACATCAGCGAACGTGCCGTCCTCCTGCTCGGCCTTCTGCACCACGCCCTTGAAGCCGATATCGGCTACCTGGAAGCGGGCGCACGAGTTCGGGCAACCGTTGACGTTGATCGTGATCGGGGTGTCGAACTCGGGCAGCCGCTTCTCCAGCTCAGCCCGGATCGTCTCGGCCCTTGCCTTGGTCTCGACGATCGCCAGCTTGCAGAACTCGATGCCCGTGCATGCGATCGTGCCGCGATGGAATGCGGAGGGACGGGCCGACAGGCCCAGCGTCTCCAGCTCATCGATGAGCTGGTCCGCACGTTGCGGCGCTACGTCCAGTACTACGAGACCCTGCTGGGCGGTGGTCCGGATCCGGCCACCGGCCTGGCCGTATTCGGCTGCCAGCTCTGCCAGCCGGCTCAACGCGGTCCCGCTGGTCCGTCCGGATTTGGTCGTGGTGCCGACCGCGACGGTGCCGTCGAGCTGCTCGATGACGCCGATGTGGTCGCGGTGTGCCGGCGAAGCAGGTGGCTCCACACCGTCGGGCAGGCTGTGGCCGAGGTATTCGGTCTCGAGGACCTCGCGAAACTTCTCGGGTCCCCAGTCGGCGATCAGGAACTTGATGCGCGCGTGGTTGCGAGACCGGCGGTATCCGTAGTCGCGGAAGACGGAGCAGACCGCGGCCCAGACGTCAGACACCTCGTCCGGACGTACGAAGACGCCGATCCGCTTGGCAAACATGGGGTTCGTCGACAGGCCGCCGCCGACCCAGAGGTCAAAGCCCGGTTCGCCCGCCGGTCCGACCACGCCGACGAAGGAGACGTCGTTGATCTCGTGGTTGGTGCAGTGCTGGGTGCAACCCGAGATGGAGGTCTTGAACTTGCGCGGCAGGTTGGAGAACGCCGGATCGCCGAGATACTTCTCGACGGTCTCGCGCAGCGCAGGCCCCGCGTCCAGGATGTTGTCCGCGGAGACGCCTTCCAGCGGGCAACCCAGCATGACGCGTGGAGTGTCTCCGCACGCCTCGGTGGTATTCAGCCCCACCGCTTCGAGCTGCTCCCAGATCGCGGGGACGTCCTCCACCCGGATCCAGTGCAGCTGCACGTTCTGGCGGTCGGTCACGTCGGCGACGTCCCGGCCGTATCGCGTGGAGATCTCGCCGATGACCCGGAGTTGATCGGAACTCAGCTGGCCCCCGTCGATCCGGATCCGCAGCATGAAGAACTTGTCCTCGAGCTCCTCCGGCTCCAGCATCCCGGTTCGCCGACCCGGGATTCCCTGCGCCCGCTGGGTGTAGAGGCCGTACCAACGGAAGCGGCCCCTCAGGTCGCTCGGATCGATGCCGTCGAAGCCGGTGTGCTGATAGATGTCGATGATCCGCTGCCGGACCAGCAACCCGTCGTTGTCGCGCTTGCTGCGCTCATTGGGATTCAGCGGCTCGCGATATCCGAGCTTCCACTGACCTTGTCCCTTACCCGCTGCCATGCGCGGTTGTTCCTTCCGAACGTGATGGGGGCAGGAAAGTAAACCCGTGCCCATGAGAAAGCGTGCCCCCCGAATGAGGAGGGTGTGACTCTCAACAGGCCGCGCAGATGACCCGGAGCAGGTCGATGTGGCGCCGCGAGGTCAACAACGCGCCGACCAGCTGGCTGGACGGCGGCGGGCCGAAAGATGCGCCGACTTCATGCACCCGCTTATCGTCCCACATCCTGCGGGCGCCATCCCACCGCCAGATCGCGCACAAGGCGTGACGCCCGCTACGCCCCCGGACGAGACCCTCGTCTCGTTGGGGGATAGGTGGGTCGTGTGCGACACTAGGGGCATGTCCAACGTCCCGCTGGTCGAACGGCTGCATGTTGATCTGCAGCGCGTCGTCAGCGCGGCGTGTCGTCACATGTGACGGCACCTGCCTAGGCCATACGGCCGGCTCTGCCTGATTCCCCCATGCCTCGCCCTCGCCAAGACGCGAAGCCGCAGCAGGCTGCCCCCCGTAACGCCCTCTCGACGATCAGGACTCCTACCGATGACCTCCCCCACGCGGACCCGGACGGCCGGCGCGACGCTGTGGTTCACGGGCCTGCCCAGTGCCGGCAAGACGACCTTGGCCAACGCGCTGGAGCGGTATCTGCGTGAAGCCGGCCGCCAGGTAGAGATCCTCGACGGCGACGCCGTCCGGCCGGTGCTCTCGCCGGAACTGGGTTACTCCCGTGCGGACCGGGATGCGAACGTGGCGCGGATCGGCTGGGTCGCGGCGCTGCTGGCTCGAAACGGGGTTCTCACGCTCGCCTCCGTCGTCTCGCCGTATGCCGCGGCCCGCGACGGCGTGCGGGCCGGGCATGAGGCCTCCGCCGTTCCGTTCTTCGAGATTCACGTCGCAACGCCGGTGGAGGTCTGCGCCCAGCGTGACGTCAAAGGGCTCTACGCGCGTCAGCGTTCGGGGAATCTGGCCGGCCTGACCGGCATTGACGATGAGTACGAGGCACCCGCTCATCCCGACTTGCTCCTGAACACGGCTGATCGATCTGTGGACTCGGCCGTCGCTGAATTGATCGCATTGCTGGAGAAGGAGAACCTGCTATGACCGCAGTTCTGCCCACGACCTCGGATTCGCTGCAGCGGGGTTGGCTCACCGACCTCGAGGACGAGGCGATCCACATCATCCGCGAGGTCTTCGGCCAGTTCGAGCGCCCGGTACTGCTGTTCTCCGGCGGCAAGGACTCGATCGTGATGGCGCATCTGGCGATGAAGGCGTTCTGGCCTTCGCGCCTGCCGTTTCCGCTGATGCACGTGGACACCGGCCATAACTTCGCCGAGGTGATCGAGTACCGCGACCGCAAGGCGGCCGAGTGGGGCGCGCGGCTGGTTGTGGCAAGCGTGCAGGAAGCCATCGACTCCGGCCGGGTGACCGAACACGAAGGGCAGACCCGCAACCCGCTTCAGACCATTCCGCTACTCGACGCGATCACGTCGAACAAGTTCGACGCGGTGCTCGGCGGTGCGCGGCGGGATGAGGAGAAGGCTCGCGCCAAGGAACGGGTCTTCTCGGTCAGGGATGACTTCGGCCAGTGGGATCCGCGCAACCAGCGCCCGGAACTGTGGGACCTGTACAACGGACGTCACCGTACCGGCGAGCACGTGCGGATCTTCCCGCTGTCGAACTGGACCGAACTCGACATCTGGGCCTACATCGAGCGCGAGGGTATCGAGGTTCCGAGCATCTATTACGCCCACCAGCGTGAGGTGGTCGACCGTGACGGGATGCTGCTGGCGATAACGGAGTTCACGCCGCCGCGAGAAGGCGAAACCGTACGTCGTCAGAGTGTCCGCTACCGGACCGTCGGCGATGCGACCTGCACCGGAGCGGTGGCCTCGACCGCCAGCACGCTGGCCGACATCGTCCGCGAGACCGCCGCGAGCACCATCTCCGAGCGGGGTGCCACGCGAGCCGACGACCGCGCCAGCGAGGCAGCCATGGAGGACAGAAAGCGACAGGGCTACTTCTAATGCCAAGTGGTTTGTTACGGGTCGTGACCGCGGGTTCGGTGGACGACGGCAAGTCGACCCTCGTCGGGCGCCTGCTTCATGACGCAAAGGTGGTTCTTGCAGATCAGATGTCGGCGGTGGAAGCCGCCTCCGAGCGTCGCGGCTATCAGGGAGCCGACCTGGCACTGCTGGTCGACGGCCTGCGCGCCGAACGTGAGCAGGGCATCACCATCGACGTTGCCTACCGCTACTTCGCGACCGCTCGCCGCACGTTCATCCTGGCCGACACCCCAGGTCACGTGCAGTACACCCGCAACATGGTCACCGGCGCCTCGACGGCCGACGTCGCGGTCATCCTGGTGGACGCCCGCAGCGGTGTTCTCGATCAGACCAAGCGGCACCTCGCGGTGGCGTCACTGCTCAGGGTCTCCGAGATCGTGCTCGCCGTGAACAAGATGGATCTGATCGGCTACGACGAGGCGATCTTCGACGGCATCGTGACCGACTTCGCGGCGGCCGCCTCGACGCTCGGCGTCGATCACTTCACCCCGATCCCCGTTGCCGCTCTGGTCGGCGACAACATCGTGTCCAGGTCGACGTCGATGGCCTGGTACGAGGGCCCCGCACTGCTGGAATTCCTCGAGACCGTCGAGCCGCACGAGGGCCCCAGCTTGCCCGCCAGGTTCCCGGTGCAGGTCGTGATCCGGCCGCGCACTCCGACGCACCCCGATTACCGCGGCTATGCCGGACGGGTCGAGGCGGGCGTGTTACGACGCGGCGACAAGGTGCAGATCCTGCCGTCCGGACGGGTCTCGGCCGTTGCGGGCATCGACACCCCGGACGGCGAACTGGACGAGGCGGCGACCGGGCGCTCGGTGACGGTGCGGCTGGAGGACGAGCTCGACGTCTCGCGAGGCGATGTGATCATCGTCGAGGGGCAGCCCGCGCCGATCGTGACCCGGGAACTGAACGCCACCCTGTGCTGGTTGACCGATCGTCCGTTGCGGGCCTCGGACCGCTATCAGCTGCGACACGCCACCCGCGACGTGCGAGCCGTCGTGGACCAGGTCGAGTCCAAGCTCGACATCTCCACCCTCACCCCCATCGATGCGGACGAGCTGACCCTCAACGACATCGGCGCCGTCCGGATCAGGCTCGCCGAACCCGTCGTCGTGGACCCCTACGACGTCAACCGCTCGACCGGGGCGTTCCTGCTGGTCGACGAGAGCAGCGGGGCGACCGTAGCCGCCGGGCTCGTCCGCTGAGGGGCCCGTTCAGCCGGCTTCGCCCGCGGTGCGGGACAATCCTGCCGTGACCGGCCTTCCTTTGTTGCTCGACCTTGCCGGGCGTCGCGTCGTGGTCGTCGGGGGAGGCTCGGTGGGCCTGCGTCGGGCACGAACCCTCAGCGAGGCCGGTGCCGACGTGGCGGTCGTGGCTCCGAAGCCGTCCCCGGAACTCGCCGACCTCGGACTCGAGCTGCTCGAA